>CATMQD010000042.1 GCA_950073045.1 uncultured Flavobacteriales bacterium
AACACCTGCTCCTTCACATAGCGCCCTTCAATTTGATAAGTGTAGATAAAACGCTGCCAATTACTAACACTTAATTGATACAATAGATTACCCCTAGCGAAATTGAGGTAGAAATTAGGCTGATCAAAATCGAAGGTACCGTAGTTAAAGACTAAGTCTAATCGCTGTTGCGGATCTTTAACTCTTAAAGCAGAATGACCGAAAGCCGAATAAAGCTCATTTTGCCCCGGTCCGCAAGTAATTAAACTAATCTCCGCTTCAACACTTAGTCGGCGCTGCGCTTCTAAGTTGAGCCCTAGGAACAGGATAAAAAACAGGAACAAGATTCGCTTCATGGCACGAATTTACATTTTTTTGAAGCCTTAAAAAGCTCCTAAAACCGAAGCTATAATTAAGCTTTGTTTATGCTTTCTTAAACCGAATATGGGGATTTTTAGAAAGTAGCCACCAAGACAATAAAGCTGCACCAATATCTGCAATTGGGAAAGACCACCAAATTCCTGCTACGCCAACTAATTGCGGTAATAACAGAATTAGCGGAATTAAAAAGAATCCCTGTTTGCTCATCCCTAAAATTAATGCTCGTTTCGCCTGACCAATAGCTTGGAAATAAGCCGAACCTAAAAAGGAAGTCGCCAATAATGGATTGGCAGCAAATACCCAGCGTAAAGCTGGAACGGTGCGCTCAATTAAAGCTTGGTCTTCCGTAAATAGTTCCACTAAAGGACGAGTGAAGGTCATTAATAATATAAAGATGGCACAAGCAATACCGGTAGCCCAGAAAAAGGATAAACGGCTGAGCTGCGAAACTCGATCGTATAATTTGGCGCCATAATTATATCCCAGTATAGGCACATAGCCTTGGGTAATTCCCAATACCGGGAAATTCACAAACATCAATAGTCGGCTTATAATTCCATAGGAAGCAAGGGCCATTTCGCCCCCAAAGGCGAAGAGGGAGTTATTAAGGACTACACTTAAAATTGAAATGGTTCCTTGGCGCGCCATGGTCACCGATCCGAGTTTACTAATCTCCTTCATAATGGAGCGGGAAGGCTTAATACAGGACCAAGAAATACTCATTTCGGAAGGACCAAAAATGAAGAAGGAAGCGGTATATAAGGCGGAACCGAAGTAAGATATGGTAGTAGCCAAGGCGGCACCTTCGATTCCCATATCCATACCCACGATAAAAATTGGGTCTAGGATTAAATTCAGAATCGCAGGAATAATCATGGTGTACATCGCTTTCCGCGGATGTCCTTCTGCTCGAATCACATTATTGCTCATCATCGCCCAGGCCAAGGCCGGAATCGCAGGGAGCAAAATTTGGAAATAAGCGAGAGAGGGTGCTAAAACATCACCCTTACCCCCAAATAAATTAAGAATGGGGACTTGAAATAAGGAGGCCAGCAGCACAAAAAACATCGACAGCGAAATGGTAAGGAAAATCATATTCCCGAAAATGCGTTGCATTCGGCCACTACTTCCCTCTCCCATGGCGCGCGATAATACTGAACCGCCGCCGATACCAATTGCCATTCCAATGCTGGAAATTAAAAAGGTAATGGGCATGTTAACGGTAATCGCTCCAATGGCTAAGGAGCCTACAAATCGACCTACGAATAGCGTGTCAACAATTCCGTAAATCGACATTACTAAAACCCCTACAGAGGCTGGTATGGCTTGCTTTCGCAGAAGAAGGCCTAGTGGTTCTTCCCCAAAGTTTTGTTTAGATTTTGACATTTCGGCGCGAAGGTATTACTAATAAGGCTGGTCAAAACCATGTATAGAGGGGATTAATAATAAATTAGCTTTTACAAAAGCTTAGCATGTTTTACGCCCTCGGCAAGAGCCTCTACTTTTTACTTTTCCCTTTAAACTGGGTGGTTCTTCTATTAATTCAGGCACTTTTATGGAAAAAGGCCCGCCGACCTTTGGTCATTTTAGCAATAGCAATTTGGTATTTTTTTTCTTTAGAAGCACCACTTCAATACGCCTACCGCCAGTGGGAATGGAGTCCAGAACTTAAATCGCCCCATAAGGAGCATTATGATTTAGCAATAGTACTTGGCGGAGTGGTAAGCTATAATGAGGATTTAGAAATGCTAAATGTGCACGGGGGCTACGATCGGATTCTTTATCCATTGCAATGGCATTATGAGGGAAAAATCGATCAAATTATAATTAGTGGAGGACGCAGTGATCGCTACCATCCTAATTATAATAATTATCAAATGCTTAGTGATTTTCTAGCCGGTGATAGTCTCTACCAAGAAAAAATTCTCGTTGAAAGCCAGTCATTAAATACCTACCAAAATGCCCTTTACTGCAAGGCTATGATAGATAGCTTAAACTTAGAATCGGAGCATTTACTTTTGGTGAGTTCCGCCATCCATCTGCCCCGAGCGGTAGCCTGCTTTAAAGCCCAAGGATTAAACTTTGATGTTTTAGCGGTTGACCATAACCAAGAGGCCGAAGCCTACCGAAATTGGACTTGGTACTGGGTTCCTAAACCTGAAATCTTAATGAAATGGCGTAGCCTGTTAAAGGAAATGATTGGCTACCATGTTTACGATTGGCGGGGCTATTTCTAAATTCTTAGCTAAATAAGACCATAACGCTTCATAAGTAAGCTTGCATTGGGAGTTTTGCAAATTCCGGCTCTCAGTTTATAGTCGAAAATCAAATCATCATCCTTCACTCTCGATTCAAAATAAGCCGCCCTAAAATTAGGATTCTCATCCGCCATATGAGCGATGTCTACATCATGGGTAGCGATTATTCCCCAAGCCGGAGCACCCTCTATTTTCTGCAAAAACTTGCGGGTTCCCGATTGCTTATCATCGGAATTGGTTCCTCGTAAAATCTCATCCAAAAGGAAGAAGCTTTGGCGCCTAGGATTAAGCTGTTTTAACAAGCCACTTAACCTTAAAATTTCCGCTTGAAAGTAACTGGTCTCCGATCGTAAATCATCCTGAGGATTCATGCTGCAAAGCAATTGAAAGGGATACAGCTTCATTTCCCGAGCACAAACCTTTGCCCCCATTTGCGCCAAAATCATATTCACCCCTATACTTCGCAAAAAGGTGCTTTTCCCACTCATATTGCTACCAGTTAAAATAATGTATTGCTCCTCTCCTAGGCCTAAATCATTGCTTACTCTTTGTTGGGCCGAGATTAGAGGATGCCCCATTTCCGAAGCTTCAAACTGGCATTCATCAGTTAATTTCGGCCAAGCAAAATCTTCCACGTTTAAGTGATAGTTGGCAATACTTAAGTAGGCTTCAAACTGATGTAAACCATTTAACCAAGGTTCCAATTCGCTCACATATTTTTGATGCCACTGTTGCAAGGCTCGTAAGCGGAATAAATGGTAATGAAACAAACCATTTAAAACAAAAAGGGCTACCACATTAGCACTTTGATCGAGGCTATTTAATAAGGCCGAAAGCTGCTTTAACTTTTTACCCACACCTTGATCGAGCTTAAAACCTGCCTTGAAAGAATTGCCATAAACTGATTGAAATGAATACTTTTCCAGGCGATCCAAAAGCTTTGCATAGGCCTCTAATACTTCACTAACCTTAGAAAGCTGTGCCTGCTGTGCTCGCAATACTTTAGAGCGGGTTCCCAACAAAACCAAATTAAAACTAAGAGCATACATAAACCACTGAAAATGTGCAGTAATTGGCTCTCTAATTAAAATATAAAGGGTGGCCCAAACCCCTAGAATTCCTGCAATCATTAATGGCCAGTACCAAATAGGAAAAGCTTTAAATTGCGATTGCTCCCAATCCTTAAAAATCTGAATTAAACCACTTTTAGTTTCTCCACACTCGCCTTGAGCACGATAGTCTAAATTCCACTCTGGATCAGCCTCTAGCTCCTTAAAAAAGGCCTGTCGTTCCTGCCAATCCTGATAAGGTGGATTTTCCATTTCTTGAGCCAAGGCTTCTGCCCCAGCTTTGGTCCAGGCTCTATTTATATGATGATGTAATGATGCTGCTCCGAATAAATCTAATTCTCTAGCAAAGTTATGATTAGCAGTACTTTTACGCTCAAAAGCCGTTCTTGGCAATTCGCCCTTTCGGGCAGATAATTCTTCGCTACATAATTTCGCTTTTGCCTCCTGAAAGCGCATTTTCTCTTTCAAATCTTCGTAGAGGCGCACCATTATCAAAAAAGCTGGAATACCAAAAGCCCAGGCCCATAAGAGCGAAGGATTTCCATCACTTTGCATGGCCCAATAGCTCAAAAGGAGTAAGAGGCTGATAAGGATTAATCGCAACCAGGAGATGAGTCTCAATCGCTGCTTAAAATGGGCTGCGTTTTTTTCGGCTTTCGCCTGATGGGATTCTAGGAACGCGGTACGATCCGCCATAGGAATGTATTATGCTTAACGGCGCCGAAGATAAAAGCTGGAGTCCGAAAAGTTAGTATAAGGTTCGTGAAAGAGATTGTAGCAAAAGAGTTTATCATCGACATATCGGAAATACCGAAAACCATTCTGCCTACGCGCTAACTGCACTTCTTGATCCTGATAAATAAAAACCCCATTCTCTCGCACAATTAGGTCGAGGTCTTGTAAATCTTTATGGTTTACTACATAAAAACCATTGGGCTTTAGCTCTAGTTGAACTTCCATTTTCTGAGTTTTGCTCAACTCTAAAGTACCATAATAGGTGCCCGCAATAGTCCTCAATTCCTCTGGATCATTAACGGGAGCATTGGAACATGCCACCGTAAAAAAACCAAGCATTAAAACCAGAAGGCAGCTTCTCATTAGGCTTTGGCGCGTTTAGCTCGTTCCCAAGTTGCTTTTTGGGATCCCTTGGCCCAGCGGAAAAACCCAGCAAACACGGCATAGTTCATCATTAAAAAGTAATAGGGAACGAATAATGCCTTAACTCGAATCGCTCTATTTTCTAGGAACCAACCCAAAAGGGCTAAGGCATAAAAGGCGATTTGGGCATAAAAGAGGTAGCCATAAATTGGCGCTACATCCATTATAAAGAAGTTCAAAATAAAAATCAGCGGCAAGGCTAAGGCGCTAATGGACCAACGTAATACTCGATGCGAGATGTATTGGAAAGTCAATAATGGATTAGGAATCGGAATTAGAATGGGCCAGAGTCGCGACATAGACTGCCAACCGCCGGCCGCAATGCGCACCTTTCGCTTCAATTCCTCCTTTACATTATCGCTAGCTGTTTCAGCCGCAAAAGAATCGGGCTCGTATTTAACTTTATAACCTTGCTGGCAAATGCGCATGGTTTGAATAAAATCATCGAGAATAGTATCGTGCTCCAAATCTTGCACCAGTTCGCTACGGAAGGAAATTAATTCGCCGGCGGCTCCTACGATAGTATACAACTCGCTATCCCATTTTTTAAGGGTGGATTCGTATTTCCAATAAAGGCCCTCACCAGCGGCACTTGCAGTATCTGCCCCTTTGCTAAGTACTCGCTTTTCACCGCTAACCGCTCCCACCTTTGGGTCGGTATAATGACGAACCAAATTGCGGATACACATTGGATTTAAATAGGTATTGGCATCGCAAAAAACCACAATGGGGGTAGTAACCATAGTCATGGCGCGGTTTTCTGCTGCCGATTTCCCCGCCCGAATATCTTCGTGGGTCACCTCAACCCCATCAATTCCACGTAAAATTTCTGGGGTAGAATCACTAGAGCCATCTGTAATAAAGAGGATGCGAAGTTTTTCTTTAGGATAATCTAGTTCTAAACTGTTTTGGGCCTTTTCGGCGATATAGTCTTCTTCATTATAAGCGGGAATCACTAAAGTAACCTCGGGTTCAAAACTAAGGTCGAAGGGCTTCTTACGCACAAAGAGTCTTTTAATACGAACCAGTACAAAGAGTACAATGCCGTAGCCCAAATAGGTATAAAACACCAAGGCCAAGGCCAACCAAAACAGTATTTCCAAAGTTCCTACTTATTCTGTTTGCTAAAATATTCGGGAATGCGCTTCAGATGTACAGAAAGCCTTTGGGTCAAAGTTTTCATTAGGGATTCCTCAATTAAAACATTCCGTAGAGATGAATGCGCATAAGCCTCTTCACTATCATCAAAAATAATTTGGCCCTTTTTCTCCATCCTAAAAGCTAGGTCGCCATCTTCACCTCTACCAACGCCCATGGTAAAACCACCTACTTCGCGGGCTACCTCAGCCCTATAGGCTAAACTTCCACCGAGGCAATTTAAATGCGGCCGTTTAGAATGCCGCATTTTGGAGTTAATCCAACGTAGGTTTTGATAAATCTGCAAATCCAGCCCATACTTATTATCATAAGTGTATAAGCAATACTGGCTGCATGCCATTACCACCTTAGGATCATCAAAATGTCGGGCTAGGGCTTCAAGCCAATGAGGATTGTAAATATTGTCGCCATCGGCACTTAGTATTATTTTTCCCTTTGCCGCTTCAAGTCCTGCTTGCCGCGCTTCTGCCCAACCGGGCTTAGGCTCATCAACTACTTTTACGCCCAGGCGTTCGGCAATATCACGACTGCCATCGGTAGAGCCATTATTCACCCAAATGAGCTCCACTTTTCGTTCCGTAAGCTGCTCACCAATACTGGCTAAGGAAGCAAATAAAAAACGCTCCTCATTTCGGGCAATCATTACAATGCTTATCTCCGGATCCTCCACATCACTAAAGCGACTCAAAGCCTTACGACGGTCTAGCCAGTCTTGCGGACTAATATCCTCCCTAGATTTAGAAAGATAGGTCACTAAATGACGGACGGGTTTTCCTGGATAAAACTTAGGCATTCGTGGGTTTTAGGGCTTTGTATAGTTCAAGGGTTTCTAGAGCGGTATTTTCCCAGCTAAAGGCCTTACTCCGTTCTAAACCTTTGCGAATGTAGTCTTTTCTTAAGTCTTTACTCGCCATAAGCTTTTGTAATCCAGAAGAAATATTCTCAGGCTTAGTAACATCCACTAAAAGGGCCGCCTCACCTGCTACTTCTGGCAAACTCGATTTTTGTCCGCTAAGCACTGGAGTAGCACAAGCCATGGCTTCTAATAAGGGGATTCCAAAACTTTCCCGTAAACTCGGATACAAGAAGATTTCTGCCATTGAAATTAAAGCGGGCATCTCCGCATTAGGAATGTAACCTGTATTCTGTATTTGATCCAAGTATTCTTCTAATCCTGCATCGGATAAATGCTTGCGAATAACTTCTCGATCCAAATCACCAACCATAAGCTTAATATCCTTGCCTTCGACTTGGCAATACTTCGCATATCCCACCAAGGCATTAGCGGTATTCTTTTTGGGGTCGGTATTCCCTAAAAATAAAAAGTAACGTTCGGGTAATTGATACTTCTCACGGATTCTAGCCAGCTCCGATTGATCTTCAATAGGCTGGAAATGCTTACTTACCCCATTGTAAACAGCCACTAAGTTTTCTGAGGGTAAATTGCTGAAATAGCTTTCTATAGTGCCCTTTTCGAAATTGGAAACAGTGATAATCTTCTTCGCCGTTTTCACAATGCGATTTACCACAAACTTGCGGTATAGATTACCAAAAAGCTGATAAGGCGTATATCCTTTGCCCATTACGTTTTTCACCTCCATGTAAATAATATCATGAATGGTAACCATAAGCGGAACCGGACAAGAAATCGGGGCGGTGTTGGAGGTACAATGCAATAAATCCAGTTGGTATTTACGCGCTAATTTGGGCAGCTTTATCTGTTCCCAAACGGGATAAGCACCACCAAACTCAATAATTTTAAAATTGGCTGTTTCCTGAATAACTTGGTTATCTGGACCTTCATTCACGAAAATGAAGTAGTCATTTTCTTTATCTATAATCTGTAATTCCCGAATGAGCTCGAGAACCACGAAATCCATTCCGTGTTTTTTCTCTCGGAAAATTCTTTGGGCTTCAATACCTATCCGCACTATCGCTGGCTTTGTGAGTTAAATTATAATAATAGCCCCGCCAAAATGAACGGGCTTGTCCAAACTCCTTCTTTAAAAATAAAGTAAGCAGATTTTTGGGCAATGCTATAAAGGTGTAATAAAGGTAGTTAATAAACCGCGTTGGAAATGGGTAATTGCGGCGTGCAAACAACAAACGATTTCGGGTAAGGTAGTAAACTTTTAAAGGGCTATTCCTTCCGGTAGATACCGACTCTTTATGCAGGATATAGCTATTTCCGAAATACCAATTCTGAAAACCAGCTTGGCGGATGCGTTCACACCAGTCTAATTCTTCATAATACAAGAAATAATCATCACGCATTAGGCCCACCTTTTCAATTACAGATCGGTGTACCATTAAAGCAGCTCCATGGCAAAAAGGAATCGGATAAGCTTTATCGTATTGACCTCGATCGATTTCACCATCTCCAATACCGCTATTGCGAATCGTAACTTTATTCATCTCGGTACAACCGGCAAACTGAATCTTTTCCGGTTCGTCGAAATATCGAATCTTAGGACTTAAAGCACCCAAGTTCTCCTGCGATTCCGCGAAGTCTATTAGGGGTTCTAAAAATCCTTCAGGGACTTCGGTATCATTATTTATTAAGAAAATATAATCTCCAGTGCATAAATCTAGACCCAGGTTATTACCTCCTGCAAAACCTAGGTTTTCTTTCGAGCTGATGAATTTAAAGGAATCATGACCGATCAAGGCCTCTTGGAGATCCTTGTTCTCACAGGCATTATCCACCACAACGCACTCCCAATTAGGATAGGAAATACGCTCTAGTGATTTCACCAGGGCCATGGTAACTTCAGTTTGCTTGTAGTTTACGGTAAGAAAAGAAACTTTAGGATATCCCACGTTTGGTTGTTAGCTATTGCGTAAAAATAAATTTGTTTAAGGCCTAATACAAGCAATAGAGAAATTTAAATTTGTAATAAGCTCCATATTATGCGCTATTTGCTGATTTGTTTAGTTCTCCCTCTGATTTCATTTGCCCAACCTCGTGAAAACCGGGAGCTCCCCATTTTCGAGTCTATCCCCTACTTTACGGTGGGCGACTCCATTGTTGGCTGGAGCTTAAGCGCTGATGGACAATGGGTTTCAAGGGCCAATACCATTCCGGTAATAGGAATTTCACGTAACGAAGAATTCTATAATCGTAAGGATAATGCCCTAGGTATTGACAACATTAAGCGTTTAATGGCCTACAAGGTGAAATACGGTAAGGACACCCTAATTTGCCTCTTAAAAATCGCTTCTGATGGTAAATACCGCTATCCTAATCGCCGTAAAGGTTGGGACAATTACTACTCTGGCTATTTTTGGCTGGTGCGTTACCGCGATTTAAGGAATGCTTTGGAGTATTTTGAAGAGAAAGATACCAGTGACGCCATAGTACTGAGAATTAAAGCTTGGGAAGGTCGGCTTATTAAGGAGATAGATGACATTGAAGACCAAGAAGAAATATTAGAGGAAATTGTTTCCTCAACCATCGTAAAACCCGATTTCGATCGAAACTTAGTACTTACCCTACAAGAGGGGTCGAACAGCAGTACCCTGAGGTTCCACCTGGTTTCGATGCATGTTATTTTTAATGACATTGAAGGGGTTCGGAAGAACTTTACTAAACGAGGCCGATCGGTTTATGGCTCGGTTAGGCTCTTCGATTTTATGTATTACGAAATGGATCGGAAGAACTTTTACGATATTCTAAACTTAGATGCGAATTTGGATCGCCTATTAGAAGAAGAAATGGATCCTGTTTTTGATGCTGGCAAAAGCGATGTAGATGCAATTATGGATAGCAGTGCTACTGCTTTAGATAGCCTCGATATCGACTGATAAAAATGCCGCTAGAGATTCCCTTTAAATATCGTTCCTATCTCAAATACCTCTATGCCCTGATGTTTGGCATTATAGGCGGAATGATCATGGGGAAAATGGGATTGGCCGGAGCGATCTTTATGATTGCCTTACCCATTGCAATTGTCTTTATTTACTATTTCGCCACTAACCCTAAACTGGGGATCTACACGGCATTTTTCATCGCCTTTATTGTGCCCACGGCCGGCCGCTACTTACCAGTAAGCATACCCCTGGGATTAGGAGTAGATATCTTCCTGGTGCTCACCTTGGTGTTTATGCTGTTTAAATATTGGAAGCGCACCGACTTCGATGGCTGGCTTCACATTTATCCTTTGCTAATGATTGTGTGGATGGGCTTCACCATTTTTCAATTAGCGAACCCGATGGCTTTATCTGTACCGGCTTGGTTTTACGCCATGCGCGGTTTGTCCTTATACCAGATGTTAATCGCCATTATCGGCTTTGTCCTTTTTAGAGATAAGAAGGACTTTAAAATGTTTGTACGCTTTTGGATTATCCTTTCCATGGTGGGGGCCTTTTGGGGATTAAAGCAAAAATTTATTGGTCTCGATTCCTTAGAAAATGCGTGGTTAATGGCGGGTCCTTATGTAACCCACCTGCTCTTTGGCAAGCTGCGGATTTTCTCGCTTTATACCGATGCTGGTATTTATGGTCCGGCAATGGGCTCGGTTACCATTTTTGCTGGAATTATGGCTTTGGGACCTTGGCCGATGCGTAAGCGCATTTTATATGGTGTGGTAGCATTATTTGCCTTTTACGGGATGCTAATATCCGGGACTAGGGGGGCTTTGGCAGTGCCTGGCGCGGGCGGAATTCTTTATCTGATTCTTATCAAGAATAAAAAGCTACTTATAACTGGTGGTAGCATTATGCTCTTTGCCTTTGTGTTTTTAAAGTACACGACCATTGGCTCTGGGAATTATGACATTCAACGTTTCCGAACCGCTTTAGACCCCAATGATGCCTCTTTAAATGTGCGAGTAGAAAATCGAAAAATGCTGCGTGCCTATTTAGCCAATAAACCACTAGGAACGGGTATTGGCAGTGCAGGGTCATGGGGAGAGCGATTTACGCCTTGGACTTGGATGGCCAATTTCCCTACCGACGGACTCTACACTAGGGTAAGGGCCGAAACTGGGGTAATTGGCTACACCTTATATGTATATTCCTGGCTCTTTTTACTGGCCTATGGAAGTTATGTCTGTTGGCAGTATAAGGATAAAGAAAAGCAGTACTATGCGATGGCCATTTTGGGGAACTTCGCAGGTATCTTGGCGGCTTCCTATGGTAATGAGATTCTTATTCAAATGCCGGTAAACTTTACGGTAATGGTGCCCTTAGCTTTTGTATTTACCATGAAGTATTGGGATGAAGATGGCATTTACCGCTTACCAAAAGATCGCAATAGTAAGATCTTCTTTTAGTTAAAGTCTACCTCTCACCACCTTAGTTTCGCGTTTTTTGCCGCGGCCAAAGTTTCCAGTTTTTAACTGTAAGCTTAGTAAGCCTTTGATAAACTTGCGCATCCAACTACGATCCTTTTCAATTTCACCAAGTACTGAGCTCATGAAATCGGGTTCTACGCCGTTGAGCAGTAATCGTGGTTTAAAGCCTAAAGTTTTAGAGAAATCATCCAAAGCAGTACCATCTGCACGGTTCCAATTACGGAATGCTCCTGTAACACAAAGGGAACTATTAAACTGCTCTAATAGGTTTAGTGGATATGGATTAGTTAAAATGGCGCCTAATACTAAGAAAACGTAATCATACAACATAGGATCAAATCCCATTGGGATGAGTTCCGTTATATGCTCCGTATTCACAAAGTCTTTGTCGTTTTTATAGGTAATGTAATCGTAATAAGGAGTTTCAGTCTTCGGTAATTCTTTAGGTGCCATTACCAAAACACGCATATTAAGACTTACCAACTCATTCGCGATTACATGGGTTGTTAGCTGTTTACCATCACCATCGCGGGTACTAAATACCAAGATATTTTTAGCCTTTTGTCGCGAGCCTCGATCTTTAGACTCTAAGCGTAAGTTTTGGGCAATTAAGGCTGCCGATTTTTCGTGCAGCCATTCAAAGTCCACGTTCTTCACTTCTCGGCGAGCAGTTAACTCTGGGTAAGCGCCAATCAAGCTTAAACCGGTTTGCTCCTCACCACGTTCGGGAGTGCGAATAGTAGAATCTAAAAGCTCCTTTAAAATCACAAAAAAGAAGGGTACAATAAAACCAACTATAGCCCCCACTCCAATAAGCATTGTGGTTTTACTAGGATTCGGTTCATGTGGAAAAACTGGAGGCTGGGTAACTACCTGTCCACCGCTAGAAACCATTTCTCCTTTCTGTCGAAGTAAGGCTTGGTTTAAGCTATTTAATAACTCTAGATAATTGGCTTCCTTAATGTCGATATCACGCTCCAAGCGGGCAAACTGAGAACCTAAAGGCGCATATTTATCATACTGCTGACGGAAATACTCTTTACGCTCTAGGAAAACGGCAACTCTCGCATTCGCAGC
This sequence comes from uncultured Flavobacteriales bacterium, assembly GCA_950073045.1. Lineage (GTDB taxonomy): Bacteria > Bacteroidota > Bacteroidia > Flavobacteriales > Schleiferiaceae > Croceimicrobium. Next base: position 12,376 of record CATMQD010000042.1, read on the forward strand.
ATCGAGGGCCAAGGTAGCATCCAACCAAGCATCAATTATGGTTGTTACCGGAATTCCTTCGGTAGTACGACTGTAGGAATAGCGTTGGGCAAGCATGTTACGCACTTCTTCTTCAAGCAATAAGGCCTTAGACTTTAGCTTTTGAAGTAGATCAGCATCATTGAGGTAAGTTTCTAGCTCCGCAATTTTCGAGCGTAAGTCAATTAATTCCTGCTTCTTATTTAAAATATCACTGCCCAATTGAATCATCACATGATTCAAAGCTAGCTGTTCCTCTAATTTTTTAAGTGCCGCCAAAGCCGCTTGTCGCTTGGCTATTTCCGCTTGATATTCATCTTCCATTCGCTCCTTTTCAATGGTTAGCGAACGGGTTTGCTCTTGGTAATTAATTACCCGATTTTGAATGCGGAAATTCTGCAAGCGGTCTTCCGCCTCATTAAGCTCCGCGGCAGCCTCATTTACTTTATTTTGGAAGTATTCTACTACGCTAGCACTTTGCCCCGACTTAATAAGAGCCATGTTTTTGGTAAATACTTCGATTAAAATAAGGAGGGTATTTTGGGTTATACCTGGATCATCGGAAGAGTAATAAATCTTTAAAAGGTCGGAGCTTTGCACCCGACTAACGCCAATGGAAGAAATCTTTTTCCAACTATAGGGTGAACCCGGCGCCTCAAAAGTCATTTTTACCTTCTCATCATCCCAATACTTGTTTTTATATCGGCGAATCTTCCGTAAGGTGTTTTCTACAGAATATGGATCTAAGAGCTCCTTTTCAAGGCTATCAGAAATCTTATACCTAAAGTGCCCCCAGTTTTCTTCATTGATATAACCAGGATGGGCAGAGTCCAACATCATATGCTGAACCAATAATCGCATTCCTACTTCTTCGAGGGTTTTGCGAGATTTAATCGTATTAATGAGGTTATCAAACTCGGTAGCCGAGGTTAGGAAGTCTACTTTAATATTATCGACTGCACCTACGTTTATACCCGAAGCAATCCCTGTAAAAACCTGCGCTTGGGTTTCATAGGATTTAGGAGAGTTACGGGTAAGCAAATAGGTTACAACCGCCAGTGCAATAGACGACAATAGGAACAAGTTAAGGTTCCTGTTAAGTAATCTGAAAAACTGGATTAAGGTCATTCCTAGTTATCATTAAACTTACTGAAAGGCACGCCCACTAAGCGCTCTAACCTCCGGTAAGTATCGTAGAATTCGGTTTTTAAGGTAATGTAGTTTGTAGCCCACTTGGTTCGGAGGTCAGCATTCTGACCTAATTCATCCAAAGGGATTTCGCCGCGAATATACTTGGCTTCGGACTGTTCGTAGATAAATTGTGCGGATTCTTTTGCATTTGTTGCTTCTCGGATTAAATCGCGTAGCATAAAGAGACGACTGTAAGTTTCTTCAACCTTAGTTTCGATCTCGATTATGGTACGTTCCTTTTGCTGTTCCTCCGCCATACTGGCCGCCTTCGACATTTTACCCGCATCTCTTTGTCCGAAGAACATACTAAGCGGAATCTGCACATTTATACCGTACTGAAAACCCTGCACGAAGATTAATCCATCACTCGCCCCAGAGGTTCCCATATTGTAGTTGGTGAAGAGTCGTACTCCTTCCATCCATTGATTACGACCAATACCGATTTCATATTCAAACATCAATTGGCGCTGGCGGTAATACTCAATCTGAGGATTGTTAGCCACCGCTGAATCAATCAACAAGTTTAGTGGTGGAAGGTAATCCGCAAGGTCAATAATCAGTGAATCCTCGCTAACCTTACCTTCTGTTCTACCAAAAGTTTGGGCTTGGAGGTTTTGCTTAAAAAACAGAATGCTCAGGCAAATGAGCAAGATTGACTTGTATCTCATTAAACATTTTCCTTTTGAAACAGCGCAGGTACGGTACGAAGTATTAGGCGGATATCATTCCAAAAACTGAAATTTTCGGCATACTTATTATCCAAACCTTTACGCTCTTCTTCACTCATTTCTCCGCCGCCGCGTTTTTCAACCTGCCATAAGCCAGTAATTCCAGCCGGGGCTAAAAAACGCTGACTCCAATCGTCAGAGGTTAATTGTTCCGCTTCATAAAGTGGTAAAGGACGGTTACCAACTATCGACATGTCGCCTTTCAATACATTAATCAGCTGTGGTAACTCATCTATACTGGTATTCCGTATAATCTGTCCCACTTTTGTAATGCGGGGGTCGTTTTTAAACTTCACGAAAGTGCCCGCGGCCTGTTTACGTCGAAGTTCTTGGTATTCCTCCTCTGTCATTGGAGAACCATCCTTATTAATCAATTGTGGAGCAGAGCTGGGTGCCGGTTTCTCACGGGGTAAGTCACTGCCTTTTTTGGCTTCCTCTTTTTGAGCAGCTTCTGCGTATTGATTAAGATGTTTTAATTCTTTCAAACGTTGGTCGGCATCCGTATACATAGAACGGAGTTTGTAAAAATCAAAAACGCGATAGCCGGTTCCTACCCTCTTGGAGATATAATACACTTTACCTTTCGACTCGAGGCGAATGGCCACAATGGTTGCGATTAAAAGTGGGGATAAAAGCAGCAAAGCAAAGCTGGCTACTGCGATGTCAAATATCCGCTTTGCGATTGGAATTTTGTATTCGGTGCGGCTCCATTCGCGAGTTTGATGCAATCGCCAATCGAGCATAGAATGGTAAAAGGGCACTTTATCGATCACAGTTTCTAGCTGCTCCCGATTCCAGGCCACTTCCATAATACCCAGTTTCAAATACTTTTCGCGCACTTTTGGAGAAACCCAATTTCCTACTAGGATAAATGGAATTCCCTTTTCGTTAAGTAAGCTGGCATAACGTTCAAAAACCTCATCACCTCTCAAACCTTTTAATTTGGTTTCAGAGATCACCAGGTCAACCTCATCTAAATCCTCTAACTGATTGTAAAAGCCCACTACATTACGCACGGGTATCAGTTTATCGCCAAATTTATTGGTGAGAATTTCATGAACTTCATCCAGATCACCGATGTAAATAACCTTTTTCACCCTTTCAGTCGAATTAAGTTATCAATTCGCAAGCGCAATTCTTCTGGATTAAAAGGCTTAATCAGGTAATCATTAGCACCTAATTTTAAGCACTTAATCCGCTCCGAACTACTTTCCTCGCCCGATAATACAATTAGAGGCACATCGTAAAAGAAACCGCTTTCGCGGATGCGTTGGATGTATTCAAAACCGTCGATTTCTGGCATATTTAAATCCGCCACAACCAAATCTGGAATATTGCCTGAGTACATCCATTCTAGGGCTTCCTTACCATTCTGGAGGGCCACTACTTCATAACGATCCTTAAGAATTTGCTCGAGGAGCTTAAGCATGATTGGTTGATCATCAATCACCAGTACTTCTTCCCGTTTGTTTGCTTCCATTAGTAATCCTTAAGTTGATCAAAGGCTACGCTTAACTCTGCATCTACACGGTTTAGCTTCGCTACAGTTTCATCGTTATTAATACCATTTTTACCCATTTGCTCTAAATCTCGGATATCTTGAACAATGGCTTCGATTCCGAACATGTCAACATTGGGCTTAATTTTATGTGCAATTGCTCCCAAGGTTGCCAAATCACCACTAGCATGCGCCTTCTTCATTTCCTCCAACTGACCAGGAGTATGTTCCAAGAAGGTTGCGACCATCATGGTTACAAACTCGGCATCGCCACCGCCAAGTTCTTCCAATTGGGCTAGGTTATACACTTTGTCTGACATGATTTTAGATTTATTTAATTTAGGTTGATTTCGTCATTTTTAATCATCCGGTAGAGCGTGCTCTTCCCAATTTCAAGGCGTTTAGCTACTTCCACCACATTATTGTCATTCTTCCGCAGATAATGTTCTATTAAGCGACGGTTGTATTCCTTCAAGCTTAAACCTTCCGATACTAAGGTATCCATTTCATCACTAACAGAATTAAAGTTCAGGTCTTTTTCCTCAATAATTCCATCGTCGCTAAGTACAGCGGCTAATTCAATAATTGCCTTTAACTCACGCACATTCCCTGGCCAAGGATAAGAAAGCATGCGATGTTGAGCTTCGGCACTTATTTTCATTTCGCCAAAACCATTGTCTTTCGCGAAAGCTGCTAAAAAATGCTTAGCCAACATCATGATATCTCCACCTCTTTCTCGCAAAGGCGGTAAGTGTATCGGTAAGCCCAATAATCGATAATAAAGGTCTTCACGGAAATTCCCGAGCTTAACCTCTTCTTTTAAATCACGATTGGTGGCTACCAGCAAACGAGCATTTACCTTAACCGTTTTATTACTTCCTACCCGATTAAGTTCCTTTTCTTGTATAACTCTTAATAGCTTGGCTTGAAGGCTCATATCCATCTCACCAATCTCATCTAAAAAGAGAGTGCCGCCGTCGGCTTCTTCAAACTTCCCAATGCGCTTAGATACCGCACCAGTAAAGGCGCCTTTTTCATGGCCAAATAGCTCACTCTCGAGAAGCTCGGTAGGAATAGCGGCAATATTTATAGAGACTAAGGGCTTATTGCGCAGCTTTGAATTATAATGAATTGCCTTCGCTACTAATTCTTTACCGGTTCCTGTGTCGCCAGTTATAGAAACCGTGATATTGGTTCGGGTAGCTTTTTCTATTAGCTTGTAAACTTGCTTAATACCCGGACTACTACCAATGATGTTACTAAAATCGTATTTCTGATTCACCTCTTCTCGGAGGACATCTATCTCCTTTCGTAGGCGCGCATTTTCGCGAATATTATTAAGGGCATTCCAAATACGCTCTTTAGCATTGGCATCTTTTACGATGTAATCATAAGCCCCTTCCTTCAATAAATCTACTGCTGTACCCACATCTTCCTGCCCGGATACTATAAGCACCGGCAAATCTGGAATTTGCGAGCGAATTCGCTTTAAAACCTGTATACCACTAAGGTCTGGCAAAGAATAATCCAGTAAAACACAATCGGGAATACGATGAAGTTGATTTAAAAATGACATAGCATCACTAAAGTGCTCTA
>CATMQD010000043.1 GCA_950073045.1 uncultured Flavobacteriales bacterium
CTTTTTTCTGTGTTCCTATTAACTAGATGTGAGATCTGAGAAGTGAGATCTGAGACTCTTGTGCGTGCCTTATATAGGTTGATCACATCTTCAAAATAATGGCAGAGTACAGTATTGCCAGGAGAATCAAGTCTAAAAGTGAGCAAGGCGAGCGTACTAGTTACTAACTACTAAATACTAATCTAAAAGGGAGCCTAGCGACTGATCTAGCGTCTAGCATCTAAAAGCGAGCGCAGCGAGCGTACTAAATACTAACACTGAACGAAGTGAACGTACTAAATACTGATCAAAAGCCCTCAACCGCCGCTTCTAATTCCGGATAAAACTCCTCGAACTTCGCTTTGAAAAAATCCTCTTCTCTTCGTAATTGAAGCACTGCCTCCGCCATGCGATTTTCATTTTGAGCACGGCGCGACATCCCCCCTAAACTATGCTCAATACCACTAAAATGCTGGTAATTCAATAACCAGTTACCCTGCTCCATATACTTAAAAGTATGCTGCGCCCTTTCGGGCAGATGCTGCCAGTTCTTGCGGAAAATAGAATATACCTCAGCGGCGAATTTCTCTAAATCACGCTTCCTATACTGCTCAAAATCGCGGGCTAAAAAATGATCCATAATAATATCATTCACCACCCCTGCATACTTCCCTTGTATCGGCCGCCAAGCTTCCAACATTTCCTTCACCACCGGATGGCTATCGGTATAATCATCTATAAAATGGTGAAGCTCAATTCCCTTTTGCACTCCCTTGCTGTACTTAGCATAAAATTTCTTGCGCGTAAAATCAGCAATGGCATTACCAATCATCAATTCATCATCATCCTTGCTCAGTGCTAAATGGGCCAAAAAATTCATTGCTCGAAGGTAGGATTTTCCACTGCCGATAATATCGAGAAACTGAGAATTGTCACACCACGATAGCTTTCTAGCCTTTAAATTTGCAATCTGATGTTTCGATTAATCGCCATACTCCTTCTTAGCAGTCTTCTTTGGCAGCTATTCCTTCCCATTCCGGTGATGGTAGATTATGCGATGAGGTATAAGGAGTACAGCGAACAGCTTTGTGAAAACCGCGATAACCCTGACTCACATTGCTTGGGTTCTTGTCAAGTGAGTAAAATCCTTCAAGGTGAAGGTTCCCACAACCAAGAACCTGCCTTACCGGCTTTTAATATCCCAAGCGATTGGCTATTTAGCCTGATTGACCTTCAATTGGCCGCACCGATCCTCCCACGTATTCAGCCCCTTAATTTTATTTTTAGCTTTTACCATAGTCCTTCACTTAAAGTAGATAGCGAGCCTCCTCAAGACTAAAACATCCCTTCATTTTCAAATTATTGTTTTAGTCTAAAAATCTTCAATGAAATTATTATTAAAGCTAAGTCTTTGGGGCTTGGCCTTTTATAGTTTACCCTTGCAAGCATGTGATGTTTGCGGTTGTGGCAGCATGGCCTTTGGAATGGGCGATTGGATGAATCAAGGTCGGAGCATGCTAAAAAGCAGCTATAGTATGCGTCGCTTCGAAGGCCCCCTAAGCAGCGATCGCTTCCATCAAATCCAAATTTCCGGCATTTGGGCCCTCAAAAACAATTGGCAATTAAAGGCCAGCATGCCCTATGTTTATGCGCAGCGCCAAGCTTTAGAAAGCGAAGAATTTAAAACCTTAAACTCCATTGGTGATGCTAGCCTGTCGGTGCAAAAACTTGTTTGGAGCCATATCGACTCCAACCGCATGCATAGCCTCTACCTTTCTGCTGGATTTCAAGCTCCCACTGGTCCCTTTGAGGATCGTCCAATCGAAAGTGTGTTCGCGCCTAATTTCCAAGCGGGCAGCGCAAGCTGGGATTTACTCTTTTCCTTGCAATACGAGTTTAGCTGGAAGAAATATATGCTGGTTTTCCAATCAGCACATGTGCAAAACACCACCAATTCCTACGATTATCGTTTTGGCAATCAATGGATGAACTCCCTAAAAGTAGCGCGCTATTTAAAAATAAACGACAATCTAAACTCTATGCTCTTTGTGAGCATGGATCATGAGTATTTAGCCCGAGATGTAAATAAGCGGGGTTACTATCAATATGGTACTGGCGGGGAAGCTTGGTTTAGTGGAATTGGCTATCAAATAATTGCCGAAAAATGGAGCCTAGGCGCGCAATATCAATTCCGACCCATTCCCGCTCAAGGCGAATATCAAGCTAAGGATCAGTTTAATTTAAACCTCAACTATTTCCTTTAAATGAAAAGACTAAGTTTCATTTTAATGCTCCTCAGCTTTTGGTCTTGTAGTGAAGAGTTTGCAGGAATGGAAGATCAAATCGCACCGCATATTCAAGTTTTACTTCCTCAAATTTGGGAAGCACAAGCTGGCGATACCCTCCATTTCCAGATATTAATAAGCGATAATGATCAACTGCATGACTATTACCTCGGCTTAAACAACCTCAGTGAAATGACTAAGGAAATGCATTGGTCGGCGCACTCACATGCCCAAGCCATTACGCTCGATACCTCCTATGTATTAGCCCGTGAATTACCCTACTCCCATTTCCAATTGCAAATTGAGGCCAGTGACCATCAAGGCAATGTGATCCGAAAGCGAATTGGGATTTTCGTGAAAGGGAAAGGTTGATTTAGCAATCATCACCTTTCAATTCTAGAAATGGAAATAGCTCAAAGCAGTTTTGCCAGCAATTCTAAGACGACGTCTTAAAGTGCAAAAACTTCAAACTCATAAGCCTCAGTAATGGGGTTTATGAGGAGTTTTTTGCAAGCTTCATCAACCTTAGCCTTGGCGGTTTCTTCAGAATCAGCCTCTAATTCTAAGTGAATATGCTTACCGATACGCACGCCGGAAATCTCAGGTAAACCAATGTTTTTCATACTGTTGCTTACCGCTTTTCCTTGAGGGTCGAGTAATGCCTTATGAGGCATAATGTTGATTTCCGCTTTGAACTTCATACTAAACCTTTAATTGCCTTTGTTAGGCTTAAATAAGATTGACATTAAGAGGTACAAAGGTATAACAAAGGCTAAAGCCCGAAAACGGAAAATCGCAAAAAGCGCAATAATCAGAACCGCCAATAAAATTCTAGCCCGATTTCCCTTCCAAGTAAAGGCCTTCACCTTAAAGGACATCAGCGGAAGCTCGGCTACCAGAAGTAAAGAACTTACTATACTTAAAGCACTTAACAAAAATGGATGCAGCAAAATTGCTTCGGTAGTACTATTCTCGGTACTAAAGGCCCAAAGGCAAATGGAGTATATCAAAATTGAATTGGCTGGGGTGGGTAAACCAATAAAATGCTCCGCCTGACGGTCATCGATATTAAACTTGGCTAACCTTAGCGCCGAAAAAAGCGGAACTAATAAGGCTAGGTAAGGTAAAAACTCGGGCAAAGGCTCACCACTACGACCCGCTTCCTGAAAAGTAAGGAAGAGCGCTATTCCTGGAGCCAGTCCAAAACTCACCATATCCGCTAAAGAATCTAGCTGCAAGCCCATTTCCGAATGCCCTCCCAAAGCACGAGCTACTAATCCATCTAAAAGATCAAAGAGCAAGGAAGCTCCTAAAAGCCAAAAAATCAAATCCATACGCCCATCGAAGAGCGCTATAATCGCCAAAATACCGCAAGCTAAATTAGCCAGGGTAAGCATATTGGGTAAATTCCTTTTAAACATAAGGGCAATATTAGCTAATCGCTAAAGTTATGAAGGAGGAAATTTATTTATTTGCCACAAAGAATTCCATTGAAGAAAACCATTCTTTTTTTAGTCCTTCCTATTCTTGCCTTTTCTCAAGGTCGGAAGTATTCCAATGCCTTTTTAGAAATTGGTGTTGATGCCCGTGCCATGGCCATGTCTAATGCCGTAATTGCCTCCACCAATGATGTTAATGCCACTTATTGGAACCCGGCCGGTTTAGCGCAAATTCGAAATTCGTGGCAAGCTTCGGCTATGCACGCCGAGTATTTTGCTAGCATTGCCCAATACGACTATGCGGCTTATGCGCAATCTATCGACGATTATAGCTCGGGAGGATTAGCGTTTATTCGTTTTGGCGTAGATGATATCCTCAATACTACCGACCTGATTGATCAAGATGGAAATGTTGACTATGATCGCATCCAGCGTTTCTCAGCGGCCGATTATGCTTTAATTGGCTCCTATGCTCGTATCTCTAAAAAGGTAAAAGGCCTATCTTATGGAGGCAGCTTCAAACTCGTTTATCGTCAAATTGGAGAATTTGCCAGCTCCGTAGGCTTTGGATTTGATGCTGGACTACAATATCAAAAAGGCAAATGGATGTTTGGCGCTACCCTGCGCGATGTAACCACCACCTTTAATGCTTGGACCATCCACGAGGAAGAGTTCGGTGATATCTTCGAGCTTACTCCCAATGAACTGCCATCCGAAAATTTAGAGCTTACCATTCCCCGTCTTTTATTGGGTGTAGGACGTACTTTTCAGTTAAATGATAAATACAGCTTACATAGCGAAATGAGTGCCGACCTCACCTTTGGCGGACAGCAAAACGTATTGTTGGGGTCTGATATCCTGAACTTCAATCCTAATATTGGCTTGGAATTAGGCTATCGCAATTTCGTTTTCCTAAGAGCGGGAGCCGGTAATGTGAAGAAATTACAAAACTTCGATAGCAGCGAATATTACAGCCTGCAGCCCAATTTAGGCCTCGGTTTCGCCTACCGCGGCATCCATGTTGATTATGCCCTTACCGACATTGGCAGTGCATCGGGCACACTTTATTCGAATATCTTCTCCCTGCGCTTTAACTTTGAGACCTTTAAAAGGTCTTAATGCGTAAACAACTTCTCTATTTCGGCTTATCGGGCCTCTTTTTCATTTTCGGGTATCGTTATCCCGAATTAGCGGCACTTCTGGCTTTTGCTTGGGTACCAGCTTTACTTTTAGTAAACGGCGACGTTCCCCTTTGGCAGAAATTAAGCATTGGAGCTTGGGCCCTACTTTCGGCTTCGTTGTCCAGTGCGCCGCAATGGGCATTGGCCACCTTAATTGCTTGGATATTATTCGTACTCGGCAAGAGTTTATGGGGAAGACAACGCGCTTTACTGGCTTTCATCTTTTTAATTCTCAGTGCCGAAGCCCTGCCCTTTTACACCGCTTGGCCCAAAAACCTCACTTTATTTCTAGCGGAAGATTTCTATCAAAACCCCTTTTGGCATCCTTGGCTCGCTCAAGTCGGTTTCTTAGGAGCAAGCTTCCAATTGCTATTCATTTCTCTACTGAGCAATTTCGTCATCTTAAAATTTCAAAGCCAAAAAAAATGGTCATGGCTTCTCCTTAGCACCATTGCTATACTACTATTAATACCTGTATTTTTAGGCCTTTCGGCTGATGGGACTCCAATCGTGCTTAGTCCGACCGACGAGAATTTCGAATTGCTGGCTATCGACCGGTTCATTGCCCGACTAAGCCTATTCTTAGCCTTCTTCCTATTATTATTCGCCTTAGTGCGGAAATTACTTCCTAAAGAAAATGCAGATGATCGATTTACGTAGCGACACTTTTACCAAGCCACTTCCCGAAATGCAAAAGGCCATGTGGGCGGCCGAAGTTGGCGATGATGTTTTTGGTGAGGATCCGACCATTAATGCCTTGGAAGCTAAAGCCGCCGAAATGTTTGGCATGGAAGCCGCAGTGTTTTGTCCTAGCGGAACCATGACCAATCAAATTGCGATTAAAACGCATACTGTTCCCGGACAAGAGGTTATTTGCCACGAATACTCCCACGTTTACAATTATGAAGGGGGTGGCATTGCCTTTAATAGTGGCTGCCAGGTTCGCCCCTTAGCCGGCCCCAAAGGAATGCTAGAAGCAAAAACGGTAGCTGCTGCCCTACAAAATCCTCTGGATCATCATGCTGCCCAAAGTAGATTAGTAGTGCTGGAAAACACCACTAATAAAGGTGGCGGCGCCTGTTACGATTTAAAAGATTTGGACGCCATCAAAGCTATTACCGATGCTAAGGGCTTGGGTTTACACCTAGATGGTGCTCGACTATGGAATGCTCTGGTAGCTACCGGACAAAAACCGGGAGATTATGGCCAGCGCTTCGACTCGATTTCCATCTGCCTAAGCAAAGGACTGGGCTGCCCGGTAGGAAGTTTATTGCTAGGCTCCAAAGACTTTATTCATCAGGCACGTTTTACCCGTAAAAAATTGGGCGGAGCCATGCGACAAGCGGGATATTTAGCCGCCGCAGGAATCTATGCCCTCGATCATCATATCGATCGCTTAGCCGAAGATCATGAGAAGGCTCGTCTACTGGCCGAGGCTTTAAACCAATCGGGCTGGTGTAAAGAGATTGAAACGGTGGAAACCAACATTTTGATCTTCAACTTAAAAGATGATCGGAATGTGGATACCTTTAACCAGCATTTACGCCAAGCTGGAATTTTACACATCGATATGGGTCAGGGTAAACAGCGCTTTGTTACCCATCATGATGTATCCATGGAAATGGTAAAAGAGGTATGTGGGCATATCTTGAAACTGCCAGCTTAATAATAAATTTAAACGCTTTCAAACGTCATTCATAGAGCCAAACATTTTGGAAAAGGCCATGCAAAACCGGCTTGAAGGAAAGGCCTAGGAGCTAGCTAGTCTCCGCCATCAAAAAAACTGTTTATCAGCATCCTTTTATCATTAGCGTCCTAAGTCACAGAAGCTGAAAAGCTAATATTTGTCATATTTATTCAGGCGTATCTGAGGGACCTTTACTCTGTAATTGAAACCCACAATACGATGAAAGATATAGTAATCTTGGGTGCAGGAACCGCCGGCACCCTAATGAGCAATCACCTAGCTCATCGTCTCCCAAAGGATTGGCGGATAAGAATCGTAGATCAAAGAAAGATTCATCACTACCAACCAGGATACCTTTTTATTCCCTTCGGGATTTATAAGGAAGAAGACATCATTAAACCGATTGAAAAGTTCATCCCCGAAAGGGCCGAGCTATTTCAACAAAGTATTCTTAAGGTAGACCAAGAGAATAATCGGGTATACCTAGAAAATGGAACTACCCTCGATTATGATGTGCTGGTGATCGCCACCGGTACCGATATCGCCCCCGAGGAAATAGATGGCTTAAAAGGACCGCATTGGCATAAGTCTGTGTTCGATTTCTACACCTTAGATGGATCTGTAAAACTTCATGACAAGCTCGACACTTGGGAAGGTGGTCACCTCGTAGTGCACATCGCCGAAATGCCCATTAAATGTCCGGTAGCGCCTTTAGAGTTTGCCTTCTTGGCTGATGCCTACTTTGAAAACAAAGGCATCCGCGATAAAGTGAAAATCACCTTTGTAACACCCATGGATGGTGCTTTTACCAAACCTGTGGCCAGTGCCCACCTTGGACACCTACTGGAAGAAAAAGGCATCGAAGTGGTTCCCAACTTTAATATCATGAGCCTCGATGGTGAGAATAAAGTGATGATGGACTATGAAGGGAAGGAAGTGAGCTACGACCTATTAGTTACAGTGCCTACTAATAAAGGCGCAGATTATGTGGAACGCAGCGGATTTGGTGATGAGTTAAACTTTATCCCCACCGATAAAGCCACCCTCCAAAGTAAGGTTAAAGACAACATTTTTGTGATTGGCGATGCCACTAATGTACCTGCATCTAAAGCTGGATCTGTGGCTCACTTTGAAGGTGAAATTCTTTTAGAGAATGTATTGCGATTTATCAATGGCAAGGAACTACTACAAGAATTCGACGGTCACGCCAATTGCTTTGTAGAAACTGGTCATGGCAAAGCCCTCCTTATCGACTTTAACTATACCCATCAGCCCGTGAGTGGCACCTTCCCTATTCCCGGGGTTGGACCTTTAAACTTAATGAAGGAAAGTCGCATGAATCACATGGGTAAGATGGCCTTTAAATGGATTTACTGGAACATGCTCATTACCGGCAAGCATATTCCTTTTGTAAGCGCTAAGATGAGCGAAGCCGGTAAAAATTTCGAAGAAGCGAACGTTTAAAATTAGAAACCATGGAAACCACAATTGCCGGGCAAACTATTGCCCTAAACAACGAAGGATACTTAACCGACCTCAATCAATGGAGTCGTGAAGTAGCCACCCACATCGCCAAAGAAGAAGGTATTGATCTTACCGACGAACACTGGCCTGTGATAGAGTACCTGCAAGAGCAGCACCGAAACGAAATACCCCTTACCATTCGTAAAGTGGGAAAAAGCGGAATCGTAAATATCAAGGAGTTTTATGCCTTGTTCCCTGGCGGACCTTTGAAAAAAGCCAGCCGCATATCTGGAATTCCCAAGCCAGCAAGTTGCATCTAAAATCCCTCAATCATGGACACAAAAGAAATGAACCAAGATCTGGACCAGAAGAAGGACCAGAAGGTTAAAAAAATGATGCTCATTCTTTCCAAGGCTACCATCGACAATGTGTATGCCTGCTTTATCCTCGCCAATGGCGCTCGGATGGAAGGAATTGAAGCCGAGATATTCTTCACCTTTTTCGGACTAGAAGCTGTGCAAAAGAAAAAACTAGAGCATTTGCATGTAGCTACAGTTGGTAATCCGGCCATGCATATCCCTACCCTTTTAGGGGGATTACCAGGCATGGAAAGCTTTGCCACCAACATGATGAAAAAGGAAATGGAAAAACTGGATATCCCTCCAGTAGGTGAGTTTATTGAAATTCTGGAAGCTTCCGGAGCTAAACTATGGGCTTGCAAACTAGCGATGGATATGTTCCACCTGGAGCGTAAAGATCTTGTTGATGAAATATCTGATGTAATTACCGTCGGGGATTTCTACCAACGCGCCGAAGGCGATAACACACATTTGTTGTTCATCTGAGCAAATTGTGGGTTTCAAAGGAAAGGCTCTCTTGATGCATTAAGAGGGCCTTTTTATTTCTGATCTTCCTTAACTTGCCCCGATGAAAAAATTCCTCCTGTTTCTACTCCTACCTTTCTTAAACCTTAATGCTCAGAATACCTTGGAGCTCACATTAAAAGGTTCAGATTTTAATGAGGTGGCCTTCGAGGAATTCCAAACCAAAGCTTATCAGTGGACCAAGGGTTCTTATCAATTTTTAGGACCATCAGCCTATAGTTTTAGCACTACTCCCCTGGCCCTTCAAATTCGATTTAAAGTAAATGGTCTGTGGCAGGAATGGCAAACTATGGACGATAAGCATGATGCCGAAGGAATTAAAGACCGTCAAACTTGGGTATTAAACCTAATTGAGCACCCTATTGAGGCTTGGCAATTAAGAAGTCTAGACGCCAAACCAGCAGATATTACAATGCGCTTTTACTGGAGCCCCAAAGCTGGGGAAAACACTAAAAAGCACTTGCCCCAAAAGGAGACTAAACCCAGCAAGTTAAACTCCAATACCCCTAGTAATATTCAATCTTGCAACTGCCCTCCGCCGCCAATTTGCGGTCGAAATTGCTGGTGCCCTAATAATGATTGCCCACCGCCCTCTAGTTATACTCCAACTACCCCTACTCACCTTATTGTACATCATTCGGCGGGTGCCAATAGTTCTAACGATTTTGCGGCGGTAGTAGCCTATTACTGGGATCTACATGTTAATACCAATGGCTGGGATGATATAGGCTACAATTGGTTAATCGATCCTAATGGTGTGGTATATGAAGGACGAGGATCGGGCAATACCGGTGCCCATTTCTCCTGTTTAAATAGCGAAACCCTAGGGTTCTGCCTGATTGGTAATTATGAAAACAGTCCCGTGCCCGGAGCTGGATTGCAAGCTTTAAACGACATTTTATTGTACGAAGCTTGTCAGAATAATATTGATCCCGCCGATAGCAGTATTCACCAAAGTTCCCAATTAAACCTCCGCCATATTTCGGGACACCGTGATGCCAATTCGGCTACAGTTGGCTGCCCGAAAGGCACTGCTTGCCCGGGACAAATTATGTACAATAAGCTCGATTCTTTAGGTTTAGCTTTGAGTCAGGAAACTTGCCTGCTCCACCAGTCGGAAACACTTTTATACTCCAGTTTTTTCTATCCCAATCCTACTTCAAGTCAATTGCATTGGGACATCCAGCTTAGCGCTCTAAAGCTTTATGATGCTCAAGGACGGGAAATCCATCTGCCCTTGAGCGAAGAAAAAACCCTTGACCTTTCTGACCTTAGCCCGGGAATTTACAGTTTGCACTTTCGCCAAGAAGAACAATGGCAACAACAAAAAATATACATTCAATGAGGTTTTTGATTCTATTTCTATTTTCAAGCATTGCTCTGCAAGCCCAAGATTTACGTGCTTATCAGATTTATGATAAAAATGGAGAGGAAATCAGCTTTGCTGAAATGACTAAAGAATTGGAGGAGGCCGATGTAATGCTTTTTGGGGAGCTGCATAATAATCCCGTTTGCCATTGGCTGCAATATGAGCTAACTGCTGCTTTGTATGAAAGCGATTCTAATTTGGTTTTAGGAGCAGAAATGTTTGAGGCTGACAATCAGGATGAATTGAACTTATACCTGATGGATAGCATAGATGCCAAAGCCTTAGATACCCTTGCTCGTTTATGGTCTAATTACGATACCGATTACAAAGGCTTGGTAGATTTCGCTAAAAACAATCATTTGCCATTTATCGCCACTAATGTTCCTCGCCGCTATGCTTCCCAAGTTTTTAAGCAAGGAGTAGAAAGTCTAGATACCTTGGCTGATAGCATTAAGGCTTGGATGGCGCCCTTGCCCTTTCCTTATGACGGCAGTTTACCTGGCTATAAAGCCATGATGGAAATGATGGAAGGACATGGCGGTGAAAACTTCCCCAAAGCTCAGGCCATTAAAGATGCAACTATGGCGCACTTTATTGTTCTCCACCTTCCGGAGGATGGAATCTTCATTCACTATAATGGTGATTATCACTCCAAAGACTTTGAGGGTATAAATTGGTATTTGAAGGAATATGCTGATGATTTAAAAGTGAAGACCATTAGCACCCAGCTTCAAAATGAAGTTAGTCCTTTGGATAGTATTAATGCAGGACATGCCGATTATACCTTAGTAATCGACGCTCAGATGACAACCAGCTATTAATCGAGCTCTAAATCTATCAGGGCCTCTCGAATAAGGTCGCTTTCATAGCCCTGTCTCAGCAAATATGCTTTAAACTTTTGCTTACGCTGATAGTCATTAGCGGCTTTGGTTAAGGGCCAGCGTTTCTCAGCGATGCTTAATAGGTTTTGATAATATTTATCGGGATCAATCTCCGTGAAGGCTTTGCGTAAGATGTAATCGCTTAGCTGATGCGGATGCAAGGCCTGCTTAATTTTGATTTTACCCCACTTTTTAATGGAATATTTTCCACGGACAAAGGCTCTAGCGAAACGCTCTTCATCCACAAATCGCTCTTGAATTAACTCCACTAATAGCGTATCTACCGTTTCGGGAAGCATTCCATAGCTCACCAATTTATCGCGCACTTCCTTCTGACTGCGTTCGCGGTATAAGCAGTAAGCCCGTATTTTTTCGCGCGCTTCGTTTAGGTCGTAAATCTTTTGATTTTGGGGGCGCATTAGGCCTCGCTTTCGTCCTCTACCCGCAATATAGTTCTAAAGGCCACAAATTTATCGCGGTAACGCTCGGTGTGCTCTGCTTGCAAACGCCCGGCATGTTCCTTTTGATAAGCTTCTAAAGTTTCTAAATCTTTCACCTTATACTGAATGGAATAGGTAATCCCCTGCTCTTCTTGCACCATCACTTGGCAGAACCGGCTTTCGAGAAACATCCCGGTAGCTAAAACGTCTGGAATGTGAACTTCCTTCATCCAGTTCACCCAGTCCTCATGTATGGAATCTTCAATATTTAAAGTGACATTGTATATGTACATGCTAATTAATTTGATCGCCCCTTAATCGGCGGTAGGCCTTACGAGCATCACTAGCAAAGAAACTATCGGTATGCTCGGTAAAAAGCTTTTCATAAGCTTCCATCGCCGCAGAGGTATTATTCAGTTTTTCTTCAGCCTGACCAATAGCATAGAGTGCATCATCGGCAAGAATGTCATCACCATACTCGGCTACAATTTGCCGCCACAGTATAATTGCTTCGGGGTACTGATTGGTTTGGGCTTTAATTTGGGCCCGCATCATCAGGCATTCGTCGGCAATGGGATGTTCGGAATAGCCAATTTCCAATAGCTCTAAAATAGCCGCAGCCGAATCGTACATCTCGCGGTAAAAATAAAGATCGGCTTTGGCATAAGCTTCCAAGGCGTCGGTAGTGGAGTCAAGCGCCATATTATCGGTAATCAGCAGCGAATACTGCATGGCATCATTGGCGATTAACTTGGAAGTAGATTCCTTTAAAACCGAGAAAATTCCTTGAGCCCAATTAAAATCGCCTACATAATAGGCGGCTTTCGCGCGTTTAAATTTCGCTTCTTGGCCAATTACCGATTGATCGAGTGCCTTTTCCGCTTTTCGATAATAAATTATGGCATCCCACCTTTGTCCAGTAAAGAGTAATAAGTCGGCATAGGCAATTTGAGCCAGTGCCTCATCATCTTCTCCAATCCAAGCTTTACCAAATAAGGATTCTAAAATTGCGGCCGCGGTATCGGTATTCCCTAATCGGTAAGCGTAAATTTCACTTAGTGGCAAACTCAGGTAGGCCTGATAGGGATCTCCGCGAAATTCCTTTTGGTACTTTTCGTAATCAGCCGCTAGGCTCTGCCATTGCTCAATACTAGCATTTTCCGAGGCTAGGCTTTTCTTACGTGAATCCAAATAACCAATAACCGAGCTTTGATAATAAGGATGCTCCGTCCCTTTCTTCAATTCGTATTCGTAAACCCTACTGGCTAAACTAAAATCATCAGCATTAAAAGCCAGCTTGGCCAAATTGCTCATTTCATTACCCTCCAATTTACCTTGGCGATCGAGAGCACGAAGCTGCGTAAAGGCCGCTCTAAAATTCCCTTCTTGATTAAAGATGTGAATCAGTAATTCATTAAATCGCTTAGGCGCTCCATCCTGAATTCGCTTTACAATTTCTGCCTTTAGCTGCTCTAAATTCTCATCGCGAACACCGGGTTCAATCGAGCGAGCTAATAGAGTTTTAACGGTGGTAAGGTAGCCAGGAGTACGATCTACCATCTGGAGATACATCAAATGCATTTTAGGGATATCCCCTAATTCTCCATAAAGGAGGGCCATTTGATAATCGAAATTCATTCTAGGATTAGAAGCTAAGGCTCGTTGATAAACACTTAGTGCTTGCTCCGCATAACCACGATCGCTAAAAGCTTTCCCGTAGGCATAAGCCTGACCCGCACTGCGATCTATTTCCTCAAGAACCAACTCTAATACATCCTCGGCATCGTCAGGATCTTCATCTTTTAAATGAAGGTAATATTGGTCGACCGTAAAAACTGCCCTACGTGAGGGAATTCTTTGGCCCCAATCTTCACTTAGTTTAATGGCATCTCGGTATTCTTCCAACTCGAGATAAGAATCGAAAAGCAGGTTATAGACTGCGGGTTGCACACTGCGCTCCCCTAAATCTTCTAATTGGTCGATTACCTTTTCGTATTCCTGATTGGCAAAATACTGCTTAGCCAGTGCAATTTTCTGGGCATCACCACCGGGGCTCCTGTCCTCTACTTGGGCGGAGCAGAGGCTGCTGATGAAAATGAAACTTAAAAGTAGTATGCGAGTTCTCAATGCTGATTGCTATTGAGCCAAGCTATCGTTTTTGGCCAGTAATTCCAAGTACCTAGCTTCGGATGTGTCCCAAACTGCAATCGCCTCTTTTACAGGACCAATACGTTTACGCACCAAGAGGGCTACGTCTTGTAAGGCCATGGTTTCTGTAGCTAGATATTCAATGGCTTTCGCCGAATCTAGTTTATTATCAGCTAAACTATTTCTTAAAGTAAGTATCTGCATTTTAGAGTATTGCAATTTCTTGCTCATTTTAGAAACATCTCCCACATACTTCATATAGGGGTGATGAACATACTCTAAAGCGGCAATAGTTTCGGTCCAATATTTCTTATCCTCTTGCGGAGCCGTGGGTCCGGTCATGATTTTATGGATAGAATCTACCCTAGGAAACTCAGATTGCACTTCTGCAGAATCTACCGAGGCAAAAACTTTTTGTAAGCTATCGTTTTGAGTAAGCAGGAAATCAATGTGCTTTATTTCCTCTTGATACGGACTGCTTTCATTATTACAGGCAAAAAGGGAAATGAGCAATCCTGCTGCGATTATTATGCGCATAAATTTAAATTTTCTCGAAACCAGTATAGCTGCGTAAAGCCTCTGGAATCATAATACCCGCATCCGTTTGATGGTTCTCTAACAGGGCGGCTACAATTCGCGGAAGGGCCAGTGCACTGCCATTTAGGCTATGTAGTAAATGCGTTTTCTTGTCTTCACCACGATAACGAATTTTCATTCGATTGGTTTGGAAGGTTTGGAAGTTAGATACTGAACTTACTTCTAACCAGCGTTCTTGCGCGGCGCTCCATACTTCAAAATCGTAAGTGATGGCAGAGGTAAAGCCTAAATCACCTCCGCATAAACGAAGAACACGGTAAGGCAATTCCAATTTCTCTAAAAGCCCAGCGATATGATCTACCATAGAATCGAGCATCGCCATAGACTCTTCGGGTTTAGTAAGGCAAACTACTTCAACTTTATCAAACTGGTGCAGGCGGTTTAAGCCTCGAACATCCTTGCCATAAGATCCTGCTTCGCGACGGAAGCATGCAGAATAGGCCGTGGCTTTTATAGGTAAATCTTCATTGGCTAGAATCTCATCGCGGAAGATATTGGTAATCGGCACCTCCGCAGTGGGAATAGCGTAGAGATTATCTTCGGGCATGTGGTACATCTGTCCTTCCTTATCGGGAAGTTGCCCAGTTCCAAAACCAGAATCTTCATTCACCATTAAAGGAGGTTGATACTCTTCAAACCCGGCTTTTATATTTTCCTCTAAAAAGAAATTAATCAAGGCCCTTTGCAGGCGTGCGCCTTTACCTTGGTAAACCGGAAATCCTGCACCGGTAATTTTCACCCCTAAATCAAAGCGAATAAGTTTATGCTCCTCCGCCAGTTCCCAGTGCGGTTTTGCATTCTCGGGTAAAGACTTAATATCACCTACCCTTTTTATTTCTTCATTATCGGCCTCGCTATTACCTGCAGGCACGCTTTCTAGTGGAACATTTGGCAAGGCCACCAAATCTTGCTCGAGGCTATGCTTTAATTGCTCTTGCTCTTGCTGAAGCTCCTTGATACGGGTTTTTAATTCGGCTGTACGCGCTTTAGCTGCATCTGCCTCTTCTCTTTTTCCCTCTTTAAAGAGCATACCGATTTCCTTCGAAATACGGTTACTTTCGGCTAGGGCCTGATCCAGTTCATTCTGGTTTTGGCGACGTAATTCATCAAGTTTCAGAATGTCCTTAACATTCTGATCTGCATCCAGACCGCGTTTCTTTAAACCGGCCACTGCCGCAGTAGCATTTTCACGCAGATAGGTGATTTCGAGCATGGTGGTGAATTTGGGGCGAATTTACAATAGAGGAGAGAGACGACGCGACATTGAGCCGCAATTTTATGATGATATGCAAACAAAAAATCCCTCATCGCCACATAGGCAATAAGGGATTTAATACTATTGGTAAATCTGCTTAAGCCTGTGGCTCTACAGATACGTAGGAACGATCGTTCTTTTTCTTTTGGAATTTAACCGTACCATCTGCTAAAGCAAATAAGGTATGGTCTTTACCCATTCCAACATTAGCACCAGCATAGTGACGAGTACCACGCTGACGAACGATAATGTTTCCGGCTGCCACTGGTTGACCACCGAAAATCTTCACTCCTAATCTCTTACTTTCTGATTCACGTCCGTTCTTGGAACTACCTACTCCTTTTTTATGAGCCATGTCTTCTAATTTTAAATTAAGGAATGGTGATTAACCAATTCCGGTAATTTCAATTTGAGAAACATACTGACGGTGACCATTCATCTTCTGGTAACCTTTACGACGTTTCTTTTTAAACACAAGTACCTTATCAGCTTTTAGGTGCTGAAGAACCTTGGCATTTACTTTCATGCCGTCTATAACCGGGGCGCCAACTTCTACCTTTCCGTCTTTGTCAGTAAGCATTACCTTCTCGAAAGAAAGTTCCGCTCCTTCTTCTGCATCTAGACGGTTTACATAGATCCGTTGATCTTTTTGTACTTTGTACTGATGCCCTGCTATCTCTACGATGGCGTACATATTATTGTTTTTTAAGGGCTGCAAATTTAAGACAAATATCTACGCGAAAGGCATTGGCACTTAAAAATTTCTCAAGCCATGTCTTTCAGACTCAGGAAACTGTATAAACACAAAGGTCTAAAATTCTGTTATACCTATCATTAGTAAGTGTTGAAAAGCTATATATAAGCTTATCAGCTCATTAAAAAGTGTTAAAATTGCCTTCCGCTTTAGCGGGAAATTTTTTCATTTAAATCGAAAACAACATGAAGAAAAAACTATTTGGGTTAATTCTTCTTCTAGCTTTTGGTTCGGCACAAGCCCAAACCGATATAGAGTTTGAAGAATACGACCTCCCCAACGGATTACATGTAATTTTACATGAAGACCACAGCACCCCTATTGTAGCAGTTAGCGTACTGTATCACGTAGGAAGTAAAAATGAAAAAGCCGGTCGCTCTGGATTTGCTCACTTCTTTGAGCATTTAATGTTTGAGGGTTCTCCTAACATTGAGCGTGGTGAGTACATGAAAATCGTGCAGGCCAATGGTGGTGCTCTAAACGCCAACACATCTTTCGACCGCACCTATTATTATGAAATCCTTCCTTCTAATCAATTGGAACTTGGATTATGGCTAGAGAGTGAGCGTATGCTTCAAGCAACAGTAGACATGGAGGGCGTAGAAACCCAACGTGAAGTAGTTAAAGAAGAGAAGCGTTTACGTATCGATAACCAACCTTATGGATCTTTCCAAGAGAAGATGTTCGGCGCTGCCTTTAAAGGAAGCTATTACGAAATCCCTCCCATCGGAACAATGGAAGATTTGAATGCGGCTGAAATTGCAGATTTCGCAGACTTCTACGAAACTTTCTACGCTCCGAATAATGCAACTTTATCTATTGCTGGCGACATTGATCCTGATGAAGCTAAAGTTTGGATT
>CATMQD010000044.1 GCA_950073045.1 uncultured Flavobacteriales bacterium
AAAATACTTACGAAGACTTGCGAGAAATTGAAAAAAAACTTGAAGAAATTAATCGCGCCAAAGAAAAAAACTTAAAAGACAAAGATTATCTCGAATATATTATTAACGAATTAAATAGCGCCAATATTCAAGAAAATGAAGAAAAAGAATCTGGGCGAACAAGTTCAATGTTTCACCAATGGACAGGAAGCTTTAGAGCGATTACAAACTGTTCTTAATGGCGATCGACCCGATTTAATATTCCTCGATTTAAACATGCCGATTTTAGATGGTTGGGAATTCCTCGATGCTGCCCAATCAAGAATACAAGACGCCAAAATTAGAGTTGCCATCCTTAGCTCTTCTATTAGCAAGGATGATCATGATAAAGCCAAAAAATACCCCTGTGTAAACTGCTTTCTAAACAAACCTCTAAATACAGATGAGCTCTTAAGCTCCTTAAAGTCAAGGCCCTAGCCCCCAATGATTTACACCCTCGGATTCCATATTAATAATAGCCCTAAGGCCAAAGGGATAAAGCTCGAAGAACTATCCGACTTAGAGGGGAAATTAGAGGATCACACTCAAATTTGGGCCTACCCGGCAATGGCCAAACAAGTTCCCAGTAAGCTATCGAAGTATGTACACTTGGTTGTAGCCGAACGAGATAATGAGTTAATTGCTAATTATGATGAATCTAAGACTGCACACCTTGATAGCTTGGTTTTTCATCTAAAATCTGAAAGCGGGATTCTTCAACAAATGCTCGACAAAGTAGAAATGTCGACCCTTATTTTTAGTGAATCTGGGGCATTGGTTTATGCGAACTTCAAAGCACTTTTAGCTTTTAATATAAAATCTCAGCTACCCTATGGCTTAATTATGCTTGAGGACTTTAGTTGGGAGAAGGACCGCCACTTGAGCAGCGATTTTAAAACTTCTACAAAGGTAGATTATGGCTTAGGTACCTTTCATGGACCAGGCCCACACGCCCTGGAAACTACGCATCTAATGCGGAAGGAGTTAAATTGGGAAGGTGCGAATTTTATTCTTTTAGAGTTTAAGCATTTGCCCGAGTTAAAGGTTTTCAGAACGGAGCTGAAGCTAAGTGAAAACCGTAACAAACTACTACTAGAGCGTAATTTTGGCGCTTATATTTTAAGTAATGAACAAGGCCTAATAAGCTATGCTAGCGGTGAAGTCTTGAAAATGGTGGGATTTGAGCCCACTGAAATAATAGGCACTAGTAGTTTAGATTACACGCATCCAGAAGATCGATTTTCCCTTGAAAGAGCATTAGTAAAAATCACTAAAGAAGAAGGAGCCAATATTTCAATAAACTATCGTATTGCCCGAAAAGACGGCAGCTACCGCTGGATAGAAGCGAGTATTACCAACCACCTTAAAAGTCCTGGTATTAATGCTTTTGTAAGTGTGGTGCGCGATGTTCATGAAAAGGAATTAATGGCCAAAGCTTTAGAAAAGAACGTTCAGCGATTTCAATGGGCCAGTAGAGCAACCAAAGATGTAATTTGGGACTGGGATTTTGAACATGAGCAAATTGATTGGGGCGAAAACCTCTTTCCCACCTTCGGATGGAAGGAAACTGACTTAAATACAACCGATAAATGGATGTCGAAAGTTCACCCTGAAGACCACGAAGCTATTGATGATAGTCTGCGGGAAGCCTTCGAGTCCAATGGCGATTTATGGGAATGTCATTATCGATTTTTAAAAATCAATGGTGAATATGCTTTTATTCACGATAGAGGATACATTTCTCGCAATAAGAAAGGCGAAGCCATTCGACTGATTGGGGCCATGCACGATTATAGCATCCAGCATAAGAGAGAGCAAGAACTTAAGTCGGAGCAGTTAAAATTCCGTCAACTTTTTGAAGGCTCTCTAATTGGGGTGGCTCAACTCAATTTAAAAACCTTGCGCTGGGAAGAATGTAACCAGGCTTTATTAAACATGCTTGGCTATAAAGATCACGGGTTTAAACAAATGCTATTGCGCCAGCTATTACCTGCCGCGCAATTAGAATTGAACAACAAAATTCTTGCTGACCTCCGTTCCAATAATCATGTTAAAGCTTACCAGACTCGACTCCTAAGAAAGGATTTAGGCACCACCAAGGTAGTGGTTTCTGCCTTTGCCTTTAACGAGAAGAA
The DNA here is from genome assembly GCA_950073045.1 of uncultured Flavobacteriales bacterium. Lineage (GTDB taxonomy): Bacteria > Bacteroidota > Bacteroidia > Flavobacteriales > Schleiferiaceae > Croceimicrobium. Next base: position 2,154 of record CATMQD010000044.1, read on the forward strand.
AGGGGATCAAAAAGCCTGGTTCCACTTTTTAGATTTAGGCCCAGTAGAGGAAAGTAATAAGGCTTTGGTTGAAGCTGAAACCCGATTTAGACAGTATATTGAAAAAGCTTCGGACATTTTCGCAACTCTAGATAAGGAAGGGCTCTTCGATTATATTTCTCCCAATGTTGAACAACTATTGGGCTATAGGCCTGCCGAAATAATTGGACGCGAAAACTTAAACTTAATTCACCCCGAAGACGCCCTTAAAATCTTTGAGCAATATGAAGAGGCTTGGTCTAACCCAGGAAAAACGGTGCGAATTGTTTTTCGTTTCAAGCATAAACGTGGCAACTGGGTATGGCTAGAGGTAAACGGTAGTTTTCAGTCTAAAGGTTCTCAATTAAAGGCCTTCCTTAATGTTCGGGATATCGAAAAAGAGCATCAAATTGAAGCCGAACTACGCAAATTGTCTCTTGTGGCCAACCGCACCTCAAATGGGGTTTTAATTGTTGACGCTCAATCAAGGGTAGAATGGCTAAATGAGAGCTATCAAAAATTGAGTGGTTATAGTTTAGAGGAGGCCCGTGGACGTACCATGTCGGAATTGGTACATGGAAGCAAATCACTAAAAGTAAACGAAGGCAGGTTGGCAAGGCTAATTGAATCTGCAAAGCCCTTTCGAGTTGAAAATATTAACTACCACAAGAATGGTAGCGAATATTGGGTTGAAAGTATTGTAACTCCCATTTTTGATGAGAATGGTGTATTAACCAATTACATTTCAATCGAAACCGACATCACCGAAAGGAAAATGGAGGAAATAAGCTTTCAAGAGAATATGCAGCTTATTTCGGAGCAGAATGAGCGTTTGCGCAGCTTTGGGCATATTATCTCCCATAACTTCAGGTCGCATGGATCTAATATCCAGCAGCTTACCAGAGAGCTTAATTTAACCAGTGACCAACTCTTACGAGAAGAACTTTATAAATATCTAGAAGAAAGTGCCGGTGGCTTAATGGAAGCCTTAGACGAGCTTTCGAGCCTCCTAAAAGTGGAATCGGCCTCTGACCTTCCCACAGAAGAGTTATCGGTTATGGAGTATTGCCAGCGAGTTAAGCAAATTCTATCCCGACCAACCATGGAGATTAATGCTGAACTACACTTTGATGTTCCACCTGACTTTAAGGTAACCTTCTACCCTGCCTATCTAGAGAGTGTGCTTTTTAACCTAATAAGTAACGCCATCCGCTATCATGATCCCGAAAAAGATCCATGGGTAAAAGTTTGGGTAGAGGAGAAAAAGGAAGTTCAATTACTCTATGTTTCAGATAATGGACTTGGAATCGATATAGAAAAACATGGCGATGAGATTTTCAAATATCGGAGAACCGTTCATAATCACCCAGATAGCACCGGAATTGGCCTTTACCTTATCCGCAGTCAGATTGAAAGTTTGGGTGGAGAAATTACCGTAAATAGCATTGTTGGAAAGGGAACCACCTTCTGCGTAAGCATACCTAAAAACTAATTCCGTTTTGGAATGGCTTTGGCAAAAGCTACCTTTATCAAAAGAAATTTAGCGTGAAAAAAATACTTATGGTTTGTTTGGGGAACATTTGTCGATCCCCTTTAGCAGAAGGCATCTTACGCTCTAAAGTGGATCCTAAAAAGGTAGTAGTAGATTCCGCTGGAACGGCCGCCTATCATGTAGGTGAAGCTCCAGATTTACGCTCCATAATGACCGCACGTAAACATGGTTTAAATATTTCCAAGCTCCTCGGCAGGCAATTTAGAGTGGAGGATTTCGATGATTTCGATAAAATCTATGTTATGGATCACTCGAACTACAATAATGTGATTGCACTTGCGCGTAATGAAGAGGATAAAGCTAAGGTGGACTTAATATTAAATGAATTAAGCTCTGGCTCCAATCAAGATGTGCCCGACCCCTATTATGGTGGTGATGAAGGATTTGAACAAGTTTATCGTTTACTAGACACTGCTACTGATACCATATCCCAAAAAATTAAAGATGGAAGGATCTGAAAACGGTAAGGGTAAATTATACCTTATACCTTCCCTAATGGGGGAAATTGAACCACTCGAAGTTTTACCACTTTCCGTTAAAAAAGTACTCGACCTCTGCGACCATTACATTGTAGAAAATGAGAAATCTGCCAGAGCTTTTATTAAAAGAGTTTTCCCGGCGAAAAACCAACAGGAATTAGTGATATACACCACTAATAAGTTTTCCGACCCCGCAGAATATCCTTCCTATTTAGATGCTGCGAGAAATGGGGAACACATCGGCATAATTTCCGAAGCTGGTGCACCAGGAATAGCCGACCCTGGCGCAGAGATTATAAACCTTGCTCACGAAGAAGGCTTGCGAGTAGTTCCATTGGTAGGCCCCTCCTCTATTTTTATGGCAATGATGGCCAGCGGAATGAATGGGCAAAACTTCGCTTTTACCGGCTATTTACCCATCGACAATCAAGAGCGTAAAAAGGCGATAAAAGATCTAGAAAGCACTAGTCGGAAAAGCGGGCAGAGCCAAATATTTATGGAAACTCCCTACCGCAACGAAAAGCTAATGAAGGAGCTAATTAGCACTTGTAATCCAAATACTCGTTTATGTGTTGCCCGAGAGATTAGTACCCTCGATGAATACATCCGTACCAAACCCATTTCTTGGTGGAAACATAATTTACCAGATTTAGAAAAACGGCCCACCATATTCGTTTTAAGCGCTGGTGAAGAATGGTAAGCACATTTCTTAAGCCTAATTAAAGACTTTAGATAGACGGCGCTAACCACACTCTATCAATACGTTAAATAAAAAAAACCAGCTTTCGGAAAATAATCCAAAAACTGGTTTTTGTTTATCTAGTGTTTTTTTAAGCTTCCCAACTAAAAAGAGGGTAATCGCTCATCAATGCATTTACATCTGCAGCAATTGCTTCCAAATTAGCTTCATCCTCGAAGTTATTTATAACCCTATCGATAAGATCGGCTACTTTCTCCATATCCGCTTCTTTTAAACCGCGAGTTGTAATAGCTGGTGTTCCTAGGCGAATTCCACTAGTTACAAATGGTGATTTATCATCGAAGGGCACCATATTCTTATTCACGGTGATATCTGCTTTTACTAAAGCATTTTCAGCTTCTTTACCGGTGATGTTTTTATTCCGAAGGTCAATCAACATGCTATGGTTATCAGTACCACCAGAGATAATCTGATAATCACGATCTACCAAGGCCTGTGCTAGTGCTTTAGCATTTTTTTGCACCTGAAGGATGTAGTGCATGAAAGGATCTTCTAGGGCTTCGCCAAAGGCCACCGCCTTAGCAGCAATTACATGCTCTAATGGCCCGCCTTGGGTACCTGGGAAAACGGCTGCATTAAGAAGTTGACTCATCATTTTCACCTTTCCCTTGGGAGTAGTAAGTCCCCATGGGTTTTCGAAATCCTTACCCATCATGATAATTCCTCCACGTGGTCCACGTAAAGTTTTATGGGTTGTAGAAGTAACGATATGGCAATGTGGAAGTGGGTCATTTAATACACCCTTGGCGATTAATCCCGCCGGATGCGAAATATCTCCTAATAATAAGGCGCCAACACTATCCGCGATTTCTCGGAAACGAGCATAATCTAAATCGCGACTGTAAGCGCTGAACCCGCAAATAATAAGCTTGGGTTGCTCCTTCTCCGCAATAGCGGCAATGGTATCATAATTTAAACGACCTGTTTCCTTCTCAACACCATAAAAACACGTTTCAAATGTTTTTCCACTAAAGTTTACTGGCGAGCCATGCGTAAGGTGACCTCCATGAGAAAGATCGAAGCCCATAATTTTATCGCCAGGCTTAAGGCAGGCTAGGAAAACCGCGGCATTCGCCTGTGAACCTGAGTGAGGCTGGACATTGGCATATTCGGCTCCAAACAATTGTTTGGCTCTTTCAATCGCCACTGTTTCTACTTCATCTACAACTTCACAGCCTCCGTAATAACGCTTACCAGGAAAACCTTCGGCATATTTATTAGTAAGTACAGAGCCCATGGCCTCCATGACTTGTTCGCTCACAAAGTTCTCTGAAGCAATTAATTCAATACCTTCCGTTTGACGCTCACGCTCTTGTTCAATCAGATCGAAAATCAGTGAATCTCTATACATACCTTTTTTAAGTTTTACAGGTGATTTTTCTGCGGGGACTAATCTTAGTAATATTGCTCAAAATTAAACCAAATATGCTCACAGCAAACGACCCGTCGCGTAAGTCTTGGATCAATGTTCCAGCAAATAGCGACTTCCCTATACAGAATATTCCATTTGGTGTATTTATGGCCAATGATGACCACATCTCAATTGGGACGCGGATTGGCGATACCGCTATCGATCTAGCAGCCATGCACCAATTAGGTTATTTTGAGGGTATCTCCCTTCCGGAGGACGTGTTTTTACAAGACACCATTAACGATTTTATCACTTTAGGTAAACCTACTGTTCGTCAGGTTCGTAACCGCATTGCAGAAGTTTTTGACGTCAAAAATGAAAGCTTACAAAAGCAGGCCGACCATAAAGAAGTGATTCTTTTTGCCGTGGAGGACTTGCAAATGTTAATGCCTGTTTTTATTCAGGATTACACCGACTTTTATTCTAGTCGAGAACATGCCACCAATGTAGGAGTTATGTTCCGTGGTAAGGATAATGCTTTAATGCCCAACTGGTTGCATTTACCAGTGGGTTATCATGGACGCAGTTCTTCTATTGTGGTTTCTGGGGAAAATATTCGCAGACCCATGGGGCAGATTATGCCGAAGGATGCCGATAAACCAATCTTTAGTGCCTCCAAAAGAATGGACTTCGAATTGGAAATGGCCTTTATTACTACCGATGGAAAAAGTCTAGGTGAGCGCATCAATATTGATGAAGCTGAAGACTACCTTTTTGGAATGGTAATCTTTAACGATTGGAGTGCACGTGACTTACAAAAGTGGGAATATGTTCCTCTAGGACCATTTCTTGGTAAAAACTTTGGATCCTCTATCTCCCCTTGGGTGGTAACATTTGATGCCTTGGAGCCCTACCGTACCGAGCGTCCAGCGCAAAATAATCCAGAGCCTCTGCCCTATTTGCAATGCCCTACTAATACCGCTTACGATATTAAATTGGAGGTATTCCTTCAGCCGGAAGGCGGTGAAGAAAATCGCATCAGCGAAAGCAACCACAAATATTTATACTGGACCTTAGTTCAGCAGTTAGCGCATCATACCGTAAACGGATGTAACATTAATGCGGGTGATATGATGGCTAGTGGAACTATCTCGGGACCAAATCCAGAGAATTATGGATCTATGTTAGAGCTTAGCTGGAGCGGTACTAAACCCCTTAAATTAAGTGATGGCAGCGAGCGTACCTTCATCGAAGATGGCGACACCATTATCATGCGCGCTTATTGCGACAATGGTGAGCAGCGTATCGGGTTTGGAGAGGTAAGAAGTAAAATTCTCCCGGCTCAATAATTAATTCTCAAATTGCCTCGAGGCTAATTCTTACTTTAAGATGTCGATATCCTTAAAAATTCGCCTCGGGGCAATTCCTAAAAATCTTCTTTTAGCATTTGGCATCTCGCTTATGCTAAGCTGTTCAAAAGAAGATGATTCTCCCACAAACACTAATATCACCCTTCCTGATCCAGAGCCTAGTGAATCGGAATTTTATGGTAATCCTTTTACTGGAATGCCAGAAGATATTAATGACCTCGTTTTATATGAAATTAATATCCGTGCCTTTTCGGCAGATGGCGACCTTGATGGAGTAAGTGCTCGCTTGGATAGCATTCAAAGTTTGGGGGTAAATGTTATTTGGCTGATGCCGATTTATCCAGTAGGTATTGAAAAAGGAATAAACTCACCTTATTGTGTTCGTGATTTTAAAGCGGTAGCTAGCGAATACGGCAATTTGGAGGATTTGAGAAATCTTGTAGATGCGGCGCATCAAAGAGGAATGGCGGTAATTTTAGATTATGTAGCCAACCATACCGCTTGGGATCATCCTTGGATTACAGATCATCCCGATTGGTATACTCAAGATGCCAGCGGGAATATTGTGATTCCTCCTGGAACCAATTGGCAAGATGTGGCTGATCTGAACTTTGAGGTTGAAGCCATGCAAAATGCCCAAATTGAAAACTTTAAATATTGGATTCGAGAAGCAAATGTGGATGGATTCCGCTGCGATTACGCCAATGGTGTTCCCTTCGAATTTTGGCAAAGAGCGATTGATTCTTTAGAAGCTTACCATCGTTCCAATTTACTGATGCTGGCTGAAGGGGATCGCTTTAATCACTTGGTTGCTGGTTTCGATTTACGCTTTAGCTGGGCCGCTTATGGCAAGTTAAAAGATGTTTTTGAGAACAATGCACCAGCTAGTGACTTGGCCACCTACCACCAGAATGAATACAATGTAGTTGTAGGTAACCAAGGTATTTTACGCTTTACCACCAATCATGATGAATCGGCTTGGGATGCAACGCCAGTGCAGCTTTTCGGCTCTCAAGAACGCGCTTTAGCTGCAATGGTGGCTACTACCTTTTTAGGTGGAGTACCCTTAATTTACAGCAGCCAGGAGGTAGGTCGAGCGAGCACCCTTCCCTTTTTTAGTAATGATCCTATTAATTGGAATGCCAATCCTAGCATTTTAGATGCCTACCAGGAGTTTATGGCTATCTACAATCAAGAAAAGGCAGCTAGACAACAGAGCCTTACCGACCATAGCAGCAATGATGTTTTGGCTTTTACTAAAAGCTTTAATGATGAAGAGCTTTTAGTGATAGTAAACTGTCGCGATAGCCAACAGATTTATCAAGCACCAAGCTCAATTACTAGCGAGCCTTGGCGCGATTTGAGAACTGGAAATGCCAGCAATATTCCGCCTAATTTAATATTAGCCCCAGGAGCCTATTATTTATTCAAGAAGTTATAGTCGGCCAATAAGACCATCGGGTCCACTAAACCAGAGGCCATCTACACTGTAAAAGCCGTTTTTTAATACTTCCCAGCTTTTACCATTATCATTAGAAATAGCCGTTCCAAAGCGAGAGCATAGTATTATTTGATTGCCCTGCCATTGTACGCAGGACCAATAGCGCGATTTTAACTCGGAAGGGAAGTCTGGCGCTTTCCAAGATTGGCCGCCATCATAAGAAATGGCAATGGATTGCTCACTTAAGGAATCTGCTCTATAATCGCCTCCTACCACAATTAGAGTATCAGCAGACTTAAAGTCGAGGCTAAACGCTCCTTTACTTGGCGCCCCAAAATCCATAAAGGGAATTTTTAAACCATTGAGCCCCTCTTCTTTGGATTGATGATCCTCAAATTTGAAAAGGGCTTCTTTTCCGCCCAATACCAAGGCCCAACTACTATCGCCATAACAGTGAATACAAGTACCTGAAGCGGCAAAGCCTCCTTGCTGTGGCCAAACCAATAGCGACCCTGATGTGTCCTTTTTGGACCAAGTGCGACCTCCATCCTTGGTTTCAATCATGCCCAAATGAACATCCTGGGCATCGGCGAAAGCCACACCACGTTTAGTGTCCCAGAAATCCATGGCATCAAAAAATATCTTTGGATCATCATCGCGATAAGCCTCCACCCAAGTTCTACCATAATCTTCAGTTCGTAACACTAAACCCGGCGAACCTGCACTAAGAATAAGCGCAGTACTATCATTAAATGCTTCAATATCGCGCCATTGAATAGTTTCATAATTCTTTGGTGAGCGATTTTCCCATCCCCTACCTAATTGAAAATACCACACTTGCCCTTGATTGCTTGATACCCAAACACTGGAATCACTAAGCGCCGAAATACCTCGAAAAGAGTTTCCAGAATTAGGACATATAAACTCTTCAATATTTTGAGCTTGACTATAAAAACTACTAAGCATATAAAGGATAAGAGCAAGGAAGTTGATTTTCATAAGAGAAAACTATAATGTTTGTTGGTGATGCTTGCAAGAAATAAAAATTTGAATTAATTTCGATGTTGTAACACTGATAAAGATGAAAAGAAGTAAATTTTTAAAATCCAGCATTTTAGGTCTAGCTTCCTTATCAATGATGGATCTCAAAGCAAAGAATGCTAGCCTATCTGAGATTGATTCTGATTCCAAGCCATTAGACCCAAATTTGGGTTTTAATCATTTACCCAACCCCAAAAACAATAGCATGAAAAATAGCCTTCTCATTAAAGCTCAAGACCGTGGACATGCCAATCACGGCTGGTTAGATACTAATCACACTTTTAGTTTCGCCAATTACTACAATCCCGATCGCATGCACTTTGGTGTTTTGCGAGTATTAAACGACGACCATGTGGCGGCTGGTGCCGGATTTGGAACCCATCCTCATGAGAATATGGAAATCATTACCATTCCCCTCGAAGGCGATTTAGAGCATAAAGACTCTATGGGAACCCAAGAGGTTATTAAAAATGGGGATGTGCAAGTAATGAGCGCAGGCACAGGTATTTACCATAGTGAGTATAATGCCAATAAAGATAAGCCGGTAAAGTTTTTTCAGATTTGGGTTTTCCCAAATAAACGAAATGTAGAGCCTCGCTATGATCAAATCACCTTGGAAGCTCCAAAAATGGAAAATCAGTTTATGCAGATTCTTTCCCCAAATTCAGAAGATGAAGGAGTTTGGATTCATCAGAATGCTTGGTTCGATTTAGGTCGTTTTGAAAGTGGTAAAAGCTTAAAACACTCCTTGCGCAATGCTAAATCAAATGGCGTATTTGCAATGGTGGTAGACGGAAAATTTAAAATTGAGGGACAGGAATTAAATCCAAGAGATGGATTCGGAATTTGGGAAATTGATAATCTCCAAATCGAAGCTATTGAAACTGGTCGCTTGCTTTTAATGGAAGTTCCCATGGAAATGAATTCCTAGGGCTTAACGATATTATAGAATAGACCTAAAAAAAAGAGCCTCTCTGCTTTAAGCAAAGAGGCTCTTCTTATTTCAATTTAGGGCTTATACCCTCACTTGGCCATCGCCATAAACATAGTATTTATTAGTCACCAATTGCTTAAGACCTAAGGGTCCACGGTGGTGTAGTTTGTCGGTACTAATGGCAAGCTCTGCGCCTACACCCATTGCACCGCCATCGGTAAATCGAGTAGATGCATTATGGTAAACGGCAGCACCATCAACTTGCTCCATAAATTTCTGAGCTAGTTCTCTATCTTCAGTTAAAATGGAAGCAGAATGCCCACCTGAGTATTTATTAATCCAGTCTATAGCTTGCTGATCGTCATCTACCGTAGCAATTACTGCTTTCAAGGCTAAAAACTCCTCATACCAAACAGATTCTTGATCAACCAATTTAGCTTCTGGTAAAATTGCTTGAATTTTCTCATCAGACCAGAGCTCTACCCCTGCCTCTTTCAATTCTACCGCAAGGTCCTTTACAATTTGCTTGTAATTGGGATGCGAGGTGTTAATTAGGATTTTATCCAAGGCATTACAAGCTGAGATTTTATGGGTCTTGGAATTCAATATCACTTTAATCGACTTATCTACATCCGCATCCGCTGAAACATAAGCGAAATTATTTCCTCTACCACTCACCAATACCGCACAGGCCGCATGTTCCTTAACAAACTGAATAAGACGTTCACCGCCCCGAGGTACGATTAGATCTAATTGCTGGTCAGGCTTACGCAAGAAGTCTTGGGTCTCCTGACGGTTCATTTGTAAAAATTGAATCCAATCTTTATTCAATCCATTTTGCTCAAGAGCTTCATGCCAGCATTTAACTAAGGCCAAATTGCTGTGTACAGCTTCTTTACCGCCCTTTAATAAAATTTTATTGTTTGCCTTAAAAGCCAATACAGCGGCTTCAATCGTTACATCGGGACGACTTTCATAAATAATCATGATGGTCCCAAAGGGCGCTGTTTTATTAAGAATGCGTAATCCATTTTCGATCTCACGTTCCTCTTTCACCTTCCCTACTGGATCTTCCTGATCCTTTACCTGTTTTAAGGCAAGGATCATCCCATCCACCTTGGCGTCATTTAATACTAGGCGATCGTATAAGGCTCGATCATCTTTATCAAAAGCATCTAAATCCTTTTGATTGGCTTCTAATATTTCGGTACGACGATCATCGATGATTTCCATCATGCTCTCGAGTACCTTATTTTTCAATTCTGTATTTAGTAGTTCCATTCTTCGTTTTTTTGATTTTTAGTCAATAATTCGAGTTCCTATTTCTTTCCCATTTACCAAGTCGATAATTACGTTTTCACGTTTACCATTAGCAATAAAAGTGGGGATATCTTTTCGAGCAGTTTCCTTGGCTACGCCTAATTTACTTTCCATTCCTCCGCGACCTTCGGCCTCCCCTTTATTGGTTTTAGCAATGTACTGTTCTACATCTTGGTCGGGGGTTACATTCTTAATAAGGCGACTGTTTTCATCATCTGGATGACCGGTATATAGACCATCGGTGTCTGTTAGCAAGATCAACATATCGGCATTTAGCAATTCCGCCACTAAGCTGGCCAATTCGTCATTATCGCTAAACATGCTCATGCTTAAGCTCACTGCATCATCCTCATTGGCAATGGGAATAACGCCTTGAGAGAGTAAACCTTCGTAGCAATTGATCATGTTCTCACGGTGTTTACCTGGACTAAAATCACGTTTAGTGGCTAAAACCTGGGCACAACGCATTCCATATTCGTGGAAGATGCTGTAATAATGGCGCATCATCCGTGGCTGACCGATAGCCGAAAATACTTGGCGGCGAATGGTGGGATCTTCGATATCCGAATCCATTACCTCCATACCAGCGATTACGGAGCCGGAGCTCACTAAAACGGTCATTATATCATCTTCATAAAGGCGGGCAATTTGATCCACCATTTTACGAAGGATAGGACTCACAATGCGATTATCCTTATTGGTCATCACATTGGTACCTACTTTAACAACTACTCTCTTTACATGGGAATGGTCTCTTTTTTCCTTCTCCATTACGATTCCTTTCCCAGTTCAACGGCACGATTAAAGGCCGCATAAGCTGCTTCTTTAATCAAGTCCTTCACATTATTATCTTCCATAGAGTCCAAAGCTGCGCGGGTTGTTCCGCCTTTAGAGGCAACTTTATCCATCCACTTCTCTGGGGTGAGTTTATTACGTTTAAAGAGCTCTACCGCTCCTTCGAAAGTGGTGCTTACTAATACCTTGGAATCGTAGTCGCTAAAGCCCATGTCTAAAGCTGCTTCGAGCATACTCTGCATAAAATAGAATACGTAGGCCGGTCCAGATCCAGAGATACCGGTAGAAGCATCGATATCGTTTTCATTATCGAGACGTACAGAGCGACCAGTGGTATCTAATAGACCTTCTACTGTGGAAAGTTCGAGGCGTGAAACTTCATCTGAAGCAGTAAAGGAAGTCATGCCTTTTCCAACCTGGGCAGGTAAATTAGGCATAGCTCTTACCACTTTGTGGATTCCAAGTGCTTCTTGAATGGTTGCGATAGTTACCCCGGCCATAATGGAAATTACGATCTGGTCTTCTACCATGTGAGTTTTCAGTTTGTCGAAAAGCTCATCAATATGATAAGGTTTAACTGCGATAAAAACGATATCCGCTTTATCTGCACAGTCTGCGATGTCATCATAAACATCGAAGTGACTTTTTTTTCGGAGCTCCTGAGTTTTTTCAGGGGCATTATCGGAAATCATTAGATCTCCTTTTTTAAGGTGTTGAGATTGGGCAATAGCCTCCGCGTAGGCGAGGCCCATATTGCCAGCGCCTATAACTAGAACTTTCATGATGGTTTATTGATTAGTAAAATCGATTAGTATTGATTTGGCTGATTAGCTGCAAGCTTCATGCAGGACTCACTGTTTTAATCAGAAATCAATCAAAATGTTCGGTTTTTCTATCATTTTGATGAAAAACAGGCAAGTTTTAGTCATTTTCAGACCATTTCATTAGAAAAACTAACATTTTGTCACCCGACAGATATGCGCATTTTCCTGCTAGATAGGCAGACAGATTTATTGTTATTAGCCTTCTAATTACAATTCCCCCTATTAGGTTTGCATTCCAAATCGAAAGAAAATGACAACAAGTGCTTTTAATGAGCATTATTGGGAATCACGATATCTTGATAATAACATACCTTGGGACATGGGTGGTCCCTCACCGGCTTTAACCGAATACTTAAAATCTATTAGTCCAAAGACTAAAATCCTTATCCCCGGCGCTGGTCCAGCCTGGGAAGCACAATGGCTAGAAGAGAATGGCTTTGAAAACATTCACGTTATAGATATTAGCGAAAAGGCAGTATCCGATGCGAAAGAGCGGATTGGTCCTAATTCCTCCATTAATTGGTGGCATGGCAATTTCTTTGAGCATGCAGAAAGCTATGACTTAGTGGTGGAACAAACCTTTTTCTGTGCCTTAGATCCTGAAATGCGTAATGCTTATGCCGAGCACATGCATAAGATTTTAAAGCCCGGCGGTCGTTTAATGGGTTTACTTTTCAATTTTCCGCTTAGCGCTGATGGTCCCCCATTTGGAGGCTCAATCCCTGAATATCAAGCTCTTTTTGAGAAACATTTTGAGATTAAACACCTTGAGGAATGTTACAACTCGATAAAACCAAGAGCGGGTAGAGAAATTTTTATAGAGCTAATCGCTTGATGTATCTTTGTGGAAAATCCTAAGCATGTCAGGTAGTACCGAGGTTTTAAACCACCAACAAGTAAGTAATCGCATTGAGCGGATTTCTTGGCAAATTTTCGAAGAGTTTTCTGGTGAAAAGGAAGTAATCTTAACGGGGATTGCCGATCGCGGTTATTTATTGGCAGAGAAAATCTTCAAGCACCTTCAAGAGATCTCAGATATCGAGGTAAAAATTAGCAAGCTTAGTTTTGATAAGGATAATGCACTGGATTCAGAATACAGCCTAAATCCGGCGGTTGAGCTAGAAAATGCCAATATTGTTTTGGTAGATGATGTTTTAAAATCTGGAGGTACCTTAATATATGGAGTACGCTACTTTTTAAACTTCCGGATTAAAAGCATGAAAACGGTAGTTTTGGTAGATCGTAACCATAAACGTTATCCGGTTAAAGCCGATTTTAAAGGTTTATCACTTTCAACCTCCATGCAAGAACATGTAAGTGTGGAAATTGAAAAAGAACCCTTATCAGTAACCGTAAGCTAAGGCCCGAGCAGACCTTATACCCCTACTATGCGCGTCTTTTTCTTGCGTGCTTTTAGTTCGGCCCTGATGTATTTAGGATGAATAATCAACATCCCAAAACTTTCCCCCTGATGCTTACCTAAATGCTTATGATGCATTTTATGGGCTCTTAATACGGCTGCCAAGTAGAGGTTTTTAGAATTCCGGAACCACTTAAATCGGCGGTGGATAAAAACCTCATGCACTAGGAAGTAGGCAAATCCATAAACCGCAATTCCAGCTCCAATACTAGGCGCGATCCAAGAACCATACATCAAACCTAGCATAATGCATAGCCAACTGGGAATGGCGAAGATTAAAAAGAAAGCGTCATTTTTCTCAAAAAAACCAGGCTCCTTTACGTGATGATCTTCATGCAAATACCATAAAAATCCATGCATCACATATTTGTGCGCAAACCAGGCCACAAACTCCATAAACCAGAAGGTTAAAAAAACGATCAGGGCAATCCAGTACCAAGTCATAAAAAGAGATTGAGCATTATAAAAAATGAGGCGATCAGCGGTAAATACCACCGTGCTAGTTTTGTATCGTGTTGCAAGTTCAGTTTTACAAAGAAAAACTGTATGAAAAAAGCAACCACAAACCAAGCTAAATAGTTTTCCCAAGGAATAACATTTCCTTCCCAGGCCCAAAAGCCAAGAGTGGCCGAAAGGGGTTCAATAAAAAAATCGAGGGCTACCATTAATGCAGCGGCAAAAACCATCTGCAAAAGCGGAAATTTAAACCAGCGCTTGGTCCATAGTGCAGTGCTGTAAGCCAGTACAAACCAGTTAACCCCAATTATAATAGGAACTTCAAAAGCTTTTAAACCCAAATTATGGAGATACCAATACTCTCCAAAAGGAAAACCAGTTTGGGTGCCTAAAACTTCTACCAAATAGCCAATGCTGAAACTAATTAAGAAGAAATAGCCCAGTTTCGGGAAATCATCAGCGGAAGCGGCCAATAGGATTAAAGCAGCAGAAAGGAATAAATTCAAAGGAGTAAAGCCCGCAAAAAAATCTAAATTGGCAAAAGCAATTACCCAAACGCCAAAAAAGTGAATTACCCCTAAAATCCACAGTCCATATTTTTGAGCAAATAGTCGCAAAGGATCAAGCATATTCTTCGGCAATTAGATTGGCGGTGATTTCGGCTCCCATCAAGCAAAGTGGAATTCCACCTCCAGGGTGAACACTACCACCACAAAAGTACAGGCCTTTTATTTTTCGACTAAAATTAGGGTGACGTAAAAAGGCCGAGAAAGTATCGTTAGAGCCCGCCCCGTATAATGATCCTTGATAAGAAGAGGTCCGTTGCTCAATTCTACGAGGATCCAAATAGTCCTCAAATTCAATCAGCGGCTCAATATCGGTTTTTAAAATCCGGTTAAGTTTATCAATAACCAGTTTGCGTACTCTCGGAATTATCGCATCCCAATCCTGACCCGTATTTCCTGGCGCATTAATTAATATAAACCAGTTCTCACAACCTTCCGGAGCATCCCCCTCGCCTTCTTTAGAGGAAATATTTAAATAAATGGTAGGATCATCGCCAATGCTCTGATCTTTAAAGATGCTTTCAAACTCTTCACGATAATCGTCGCTAAAGAATATATTATGTAGGTCTAATTCTGGAAACTCCTTTTTTACACCCCAATAGAAAATAAGTGCTGAGGAGCTCCTTTCTTGTTTCAGAGTTTTTTCAGGGGCTGGTTGTTTAG
>CATMQD010000045.1 GCA_950073045.1 uncultured Flavobacteriales bacterium
AAATAAAGGGCGATATTTTTCATGCCTTAAAGGTCGATATGCTAGCTTAAGTCAAGGTTAAGGAATTGGTATTGGCGATTTTAATTTTTGGAGACCTTAGTCGGAATTAATAGCTCTTCGGCTAGAGTGAGCGCTTTAATTACCTTTGCCGCAAAATCCAAAGAATATGTCCGACGCACTAGAACAAGGTTATATTAAACAAGAATTTAATGATGGCGTAGCTACCATCGAATTTTTCCACCCGCTAAGTAATTCTCTTCCGAGTAGATTATTAGCCCAATTAGCCGATGCCATTAGAGAGGCAGGCCAGGATGAGGGGGTAAAAGTGATTCTCCTTCGTTCGGCAGGCGGGCGGGCCTTTTTGGCGGGGGCAAGTTTTGATGAGCTTATTTCTATTCAGGATTTAGACCAAGGAAAGAAATTCTTTAGTGGCTTCGCCAATGTTATAAACGCTATGCGCGAGTGCCCAAAGTTTATTGTGGGTCGTGTACACGGCAAGGCCGTAGGTGGAGCAGTTGGTTTGGCTTCGGCGGTAGATTACTGTTTTGCCACCAAGCATGCTTCGGTTAAACTATCCGAATTAGCGGTGGGCATCGGACCTTTCGTAGTGGGGCCTGCGGTAGAACGTAAAATCGGCTTAAGCGGCATGAGTGAATTAGCCATTAATGCCACCGAATGGCGAGATGCAGAGTGGGCATATCAAAAGGGACTCTACTATCATCTGCACGAAAGTGCCGAGCAAATGGACCAAGAGATTGAAGCTTTTTTGCAGCGTTTAAAAGGCTTTAACCCTGATGCGATGCGCCAATTAAAGCAAGTTTTTTGGCAAGGCACCGAGCATTGGGAGGTATTATTGGAAAGACGTGCCGCCATTAGTGGTGAACTCGTTCTTTCAGATTTTACCCGTAATGCTATCAATGCCTTCAAAAAGAAGTAATAATATTGCCGAAATTTTTTCACGATGCGTAAGCTTTTAATATTCACCCTCAGTATTTTAAGTCTTTCCCTAAGTGCCCAAAATGGCAACTTTATGGGCGAAGAAAACATTAAGCAATTCCGCAAGGAATCCATTAAGCGCACGGGTTCTACGGAAATAGATTCCGCGAAAAAATGGGAGATTGGTGGTAATTATGGCATTCAGTTTACGCAGGCCAGCTATAGCAATTGGCAGGCAGGGGGTGTGAATTCCATCGCGGGAAATACCATTTTTAGTGGTTTTGCCAATTATCAGGCAAATGCCAAATGGGTGTGGAGTAATGCCCTAACCTTGGCTTATGGAGTTAACTTTCAGGATACGATCTTCAATAAAACCGATGACCGTATCGAATTGGAATCGCGCTTGGATTATCTGCATAGTAAATCTTGGAGCTATTCCGCTTTAACCAATTTCCGTACCCAGTTTCGTCCGGGGTATAAAAATCCTGGCGACATTGGAGATGATCTTAAGGTTTCCGATTTCATGGCACCTGGCTATATGTTATTTGGTTTAGGGGCAACCCATAAACCGAATAAACGTTTTGTTATGTTCCTTTCGCCTCTTACTGCTAAGGCCACTTTCGTGATGGATGAGCGTTTATCTAATGAAGGTGCTTTTGGTGTAGATTCTGGCAGCACCGCTCGTTATGAGGTTGGGGGATATGTGAACTTAACTTACAAGCGTAAGCTATGGAAGAATGTGGATCTTCAAGCGCGAATTGATCTCTTCTCCAATTATGTGGAAGACCCTACGCTTATTGACGTTAACTCGGAGTTGATTATGTTCTTCAAGGTTAATAAATACATCAAGGCCAATATTGCGCTCGCTTATATTTACGACCATGATGTGAAGTTTGACCTTGATGAAAACCCTGCCACTCCTGCTGTTCCACGTTCGCAGTTTAAGCAGATTTTAAGCATCGGCTTTAGCTACGATTTTGGGGCTGCCGTTGATGAGGATTAAGTAATTCCGAGCAAAGTGGCTTAAGGGCCTCCTCTTCCTACACATTTCCGATATTTGCAGCAGCAAAAATTTACGCATGTCTGCACCTACCAAAAATGCACCTTCCGTTTCTATAGATATCGCCAAAAAGGCTTTCGCCTTGATGAGTACCGCTAAACATATGGCCGAGCTCTATGAGGAGAACAAAGCTGTAACCGCAAAATATGTACACGCCGCTTCGCGCGGACATGAGGCTATTCAGTTGGCCTTAGGGATGCAATTGCGCCCTTATGATTTTGTGTCGCCTTATTACCGCGACGATTCTATTCTATTGGGAATCGGAATGACTCCTTATGAGTGTATGCTTCAGCTATTAGCTAAGCGCGATGATCCTTTTAGCGGTGGACGTACCTATTATTCACATCCTAGTTTAAAGGATGATGATAAACCCAAAATTCCACACCAATCTTCTGCTACTGGTATGCAAGCCATTCCAGCGGCTGGAGTAGCGATGGGCATGCAGTATCGCGAGAAAATGGGTTTAAATAAGGGCGACGACAAGCCGGTAGCTGTTTGCTCCATTGGCGATGCCGCCATGACCGAAGGTGAAGTTTCGGAAGCCCTACAAATGGCCGCTTTAAAGCAATTCCCTTTACTCTTTTTAGTGCAGGATAATGAGTGGGATATATCGGCGAATGCCGCAGAAACCCGGGCCCAGAATGCTGCTGAATTTGCCGCAGGCTTTAAGGGTATTGAAGTAAGGAGTATTGACGGGAGTAATTTCGCGGAATCTTATGCCACGGTGCAAGAGGTTTTAGAATTGATGCGGGAGGAACGTCGTCCGTTTTTAATTCACGCCCGTGTTCCTTTATTAGGTCACCATACTTCTGGAGTACGTAAAGAGCGTTACCGCGACGATTTAGAAGAACACGCTACTCGCGATCCTTGGCCGAAATTACGCCAGTGGTTAATCGACAATGGTAGTGAAGAGCAAGAATTAGATACTATTTATAAAGAGGCGGGTGAGTATGTGCAGGCCCAATATGAGGAAGCCTTAGCCCAAGAAGATCCTCGTCCAGAAGACCTCTTTACCCACGATTTCGAACCTACGCCTATTACCGAGGAGAAAGGTGATCGTAGTCCGGCAGGAAAAGATAAAACCGTAATGGTAGATGCCGCTCTTTTTGCCATTCAAGAAACTTTACAGAAACATCCGGAGGCCTTATTATATGGTCAAGATGTGGGTGGTCGCTTAGGGGGAGTATTCTCGGAAGCCGCCACCTTAGCCCAAAAGTTCGGCGATGATCGGGTGTTTAACACTCCAATTCAAGAGGCCTTTATTATCGGCTCTACCGTGGGTATGAGTGCGGTTGGCTTAAAGCCGTTTGTGGAAGTGCAGTTTGCAGATTATATCTGGCCCGGTTTAAACCAATTGTTCTCAGAAGTTAGTCGTAGTAATTACCTCTCTAACGGTAAGTGGCCGGTGAGCTCGGTTATTCGGGTGCCGATTGGAGCTTATGGCAGTGGTGGTCCCTATCATAGCAGTTCGGTAGAAAGTGTATTGACCAATATTCGTGGTATTAAAATCGCTTATCCTAGTACCGGTGCCGATTTAAAAGGATTAATGAAAGCCGCTTTTTACGATCCGAATCCAGTTGTAATGCTAGAACATAAGGGCCTTTACTGGAGTAAAGTAAAAGGCACGGAAGATGCCAAAACAGTAGACCCAGGTGAAGATTATATTCTGCCCTTCGGCAAAGGTCGAATCGCGTATGAGGCATCTACGGAAAGCATTGAGGCTAAGGAGAGCTTATTAGTAGTAACCTATGGAATGGGGGTTTATTGGTCTAAGGCCGCCAGAGCCGCTATGGGCAATAAGGTAGAAGTTTTAGACTTACGTACCCTTTATCCTTTGGATGAGAAGCTGATTTTAGAAAGAGTAAAACTGCATTCTAAGGTTTTAATCGTTACCGAAGAGCCTTCTCGTAATGGCTTTTCTCAGGGCTTAGCAGGATGGATACAGCAAGAGGTGTTTGAATACCTAGATGCACCGGTAATGGTAATTGGCTCGGAGAATATGCCGGCAATCCCATTAAACAGCACTTTGGAGGCGACCATGATTCCGAATGCAGAAAAGGTGCAAGCCAGGCTTGAAGAATTAGCGGCTTATTAAAAGCTTAAAATTGTAATTGATAGAAACCGTCTCAGATTTTGGGGCGGTTTTTTTTTTGGCCATTAGGGATTGGCAATAGAAGGAAAATGCTGTGCGCGTAAGAATTCTCCTTCTTGCACAAGGAGATGGTCCTTAAAAATAGATGTGATTAACTAGCTACTGACTCGTAACTTTTATAGCTGAATTGATAATTAAATTGCTTGAAGATTACACGACGATTGGCTGTGATTTTTGGCCCTTGGCAGCGATTGTTGATAATGCCGGACTTATCACCCCCGTCTTTTTTTATCAAACGATTTATTATTCCCATATCCCCTTTTTGAATGCCTGCCGAATATAGGTAACTAAAATTTACCAAACAAGTATAAGGCGTTATTTATCAGTTATTTGCCTGTATAAATTTTCTTAATGGGCTTGATAGGGCCTGTGTTTACTAACAGGTTATCAACAATGGCGCGGCTTTACTGGCAATGGCGATGAGCGCCACAACTTGCTGCCCAGGAATTGGGTTTGCCAGCTCCTTGGAATCCTAAGGAGTTAATAAGCCCGATAGAGGCATCGTAAAGCTGATGGGATCGATACTTTGGATTGCTGTTAATGTCAACATGTACCGTAATCTCACAAAGTCCTCTAAGTAGTTCCGCAGCGGCTACTGCTTTTTCGACTTCCGCCCAAAGGCGCGAGAATTTATCGGGCGGAGTGGGCAGCACTTCGTTTTTATAAATTTCGGATACTCCACGACCAATATCCCACAAGCAAATGGCAGTGCTGTATTTGGTGCGCTTACCGCGTACTTTGGAATCGCAACCCACGAATACTTTTCCTTGAGGATGGGCTTTTAACCATTGGGCCACATACTCTCTTGGTTCTAGAATAGTTCCTTCTTGATGAGATCGAAAGGTGGGGTTTGTACTGCTCTTCATTTTTCCAAATCTTGCTGGAAAGTAGAAATTATTGAGCACTAGTACTTTACGAAATGGTTAAAAAGAGAAAGGGAGACTTTACGTCTCCCCTTGTTTCAAACTAAATCAAAACAATTAACCAAACCTTAACCTATTTAAATAACTAGCTCTAGGTCCTAAGGTTCACTGCTTGATTAAAAAAATTCCATAAACTCAATAAGTCGCTGAAAATCAGCGACAAAAATTTTAATCCACGCAATCAATACAGAGGTCATCGCGGTCCATTAGCCAAATTAAAGCGGCTAAAGTTGCAGATCCTAGGGTGAATTCGCGGGCATTTACAGCGCTAATATTATCTAAAGCCGAATGGTGAACTTCGAAGTAACGGTGATTGTCTGGGCGTAAGCCAATTAATATGATGTCATCCGCTTTTAGCTGACCCACATCGGCCCCCGAGCCGCCTTTAGAAAATTGATACACGCCATAAGGCTCAAATAGGGAGCGATATTCTTTTAAGCGATCTACCATGGCATCATTGGCATCTATACTAAGGCCTTTGGGGGTAAAGCCTCCGCCATCGCTTTCGATAGCAATTACATGTCGCTCCTTATTATTGGCCTTTGCCGCTTTAGCATAAACTCGAGCACCATTTAAACCGAACTCTTCATTCATATACCAAACTAAACGGAGGGTGCGCTTTAGCGGGGTGTCCATTTGCTGGATGAGGTAGAGTGTTTCCAAGGCATGCATCGCCCCAGCGCCATCGTCATGGGCCCCAGTGCCTAATTCCCAAGAATCGATATGACCAGAAACCACCATGATTTCATCCGGACGCTCCGCACCCTTTAAATCGGCAATTAGATTATAGGAATAAACCGAGTCTTGCCACTCGCAGGCCATCTCTAATTGCAGTTGAAGGTCAGGATCTTGTTTTAGGCTTTTGCTTAAAAGCTCTGCATCGAAAGTACTTAAGGCCGCTGCAGGAATACGCTTTACCTCCTTGGCATAGGCCATACTTCCGGTATGAGGGTATTTGTTAATGCTGCTGCTCAAAGAACGAATAACTACTCCAAGGGCTCCTTTTTTAGAGGCCTCGATAGCGCCCGCCCATCTTTGCTTAACCGCCGAGCCATAGGCATAACCGGTGCTAATAAAAGTGGGATCCATGGGAATATTAAAGAAGGCGATTTTCCCGCTGAGATCTAGACTATCAAGGGCTTCAAAGGAGGTAATTTCTACCACCTCCGCTTTTAAGCCTCCTTGTGGCGTGGCAATAGATCCGCCTAAAGCGGTAACCGCTAATTCCTGCTTATCTATTCCCTGCACCAACCATGCTTTTTCTTGCGGTCCGCGCACCCAACGGGGCACTTTTACCGCTTGCAAACGGGTTTCAAAACCGAGGGAGTCCATTACTTCTTTAAAATAAAGTACTGACTCGGTGGCTTGCTTGCTTCCGGCAAAGCGTGGACCTAATCCGCAGAGCTCCGACAGCCACTCATAACCTTGCTGTTCACCTAAGGCGCGGGAGTAAATTTCACGAAATTGCTCGGCATCGCTTTGGGCCTTTAGGCTACCAAAGGCCAATAGAGATAATAGGAGGTGTTTAGTTTTCATTAGTTGGCAGCCATTTGCATTAATAATCCACAGATATAAGCCCCATAAGTTCCAAAAGCATAGCCAAGCACCGCTAAGAGCACGCCTACTGGGGCTAAGCTAGGGTGGAAAGCCGCCGCAACCACGGGTGCCGATGCCGCTCCACCAATATTTGCTTTGGAGCCAACAGCTAAGAAGAAGTAAGGAGCTCTTATGATTTTTCCAACGATGAAGAGCAAACCAACGTGAATGGCCATCCAGCTTAAGCCGACTAGGAATAGTCCGGGGTTTTCGAATATTCCTAGGATATTCATCTTCATGCCAATGGTAACTACCAATACATATATAAATACCGAACCAACTTTGGAGGCACCTGCGCCCTCATAATTGCGGAGTTTGGTAAAGGACATGATTATACCGGCGGTGGTTGCGATTACGATAAGCCAGAAAAAGCCGCTTCCCAAACTAAAAGTGTTGGCTAAATAGGGTGATGCTTTGCTAATGGCAGGAGCAATAATATCCGAGAGTAAATGTGCCAGCCCAGTAAGGCCAAAAGCGATACCCAAAATCACGAAAAGATCAATAGTTGAGGCGATACGCGCAATGCGGGATGAAAAATCTTGCATGTGTTCTTTAAGCGCCGTAACGGCTGAGGAGTCGGCCTTAAAAAATTTGTCAATGCTATCGGCCTTACCTACACCCAATAGTAAGAAGAACATCCAAATCTCTGCAACGATGATATCCACGGTAATCATAACCGAGTAAATCTTACCCGAAATCTGACCATTTTCCCCAAAAATCTCATACATGGCTGCTTGGTTTGCACCTCCACCAATCCAGCTACCGGCAATGGTGGTCATACCCCGCCAAATTTCATCACTACCAACGCCAACCACCTCTGGTGCAATAGCGCTAAAAAGCAAAATGGCTAATGGTCCGCCGATTACAACCCCAACAGTTCCGGTAAAAAACATAATGAGGGCTTTGGGTCCTAAACGGAAAACCTCCTTAAGGTCGATGCTTAGGGTAAGCAGAATTAAACTAGCAGGCAATAAATAGCGGGAAGCCATAAAATAAAGGCGCGATTCCCCCATAAAAGGCTCTAAAACATGGTGATCGATTTCATTATCGATGGCCCATTTTTTTAATTCCTTAAAAGATTCGATATCGCCAATGGCATAATTATTTTCTCTTAAAAAGCTAATGGCCGCATCCACATCTATCCAATGGGGCGAAATAATTCCCAGGGTACTAAACACCGAGGGCAGGAAATAACAGAGAAGTAAAGTGGGAATTACCGCATAAAACTTTTTGAAGGCGGGCATCTCGCTACTGCGAAAAATGAGCAATAAAAGGGTCATCAGAATCCCAAAAACCACAGCATCATTGGTGATTAAGGGAATGTCGGATACTACTTCTTCCATGGGCGTGTTTTGTTTGTGGCCCAAATGTAAGGAATGCTTATTTCTGCTTGGCCGGCTTAATTACCCAACCTTTAGCAGCCAATTTAGCAGCGTCTACTTGATCTTCTTTAGCTTCTTCCTTCGGTTTTTCTGCTGGCTTTTTGGGTGTGGGCTTTTCCTCTGCCTCTTGTTTAGGCGCAGTTTTCGGCTTAGAAGCCTTTTCTACTTTTGGCTTTGCTTCCTGCTCGGTTTTAGCTTGTGGCGCAGGTGTATTGGCTTTCCTTCTTTGGACTTTGGCTTTTTTGGCTTTCGCCTGAGGCTTATTCTCCGCCGGCTTTTGCTCTTCTTGCTTAGGCTTGGTTGCCTTTGCTTTTTTAGCGGGAGTCTTTTGGCCTTCCGCCTGATCCTTTTTTTGAAAGTTTTTGCGCCTATTCTTCCTTTTAGGTTTGTCTCCTAAATCGGCCGTGGCCCGCACAAATTTGCTACGATCCATCAAAGAGGTCATGTTTCCACCTAAAGCAATCAGGTATTTATCACCCTTCTGTTCCAGCAAGGTGCCTATTATTCCAGAGTCGATAACCTTTATTTCCATGCCTGGCTTTACTTCCTCGGCCAGGTATTTATCTAAATCTTTATGGTGGCGGCGCACTTGCTGGCGGTGGGCTACTTTTTCTTCTTTTAGTACCTCACCCGAGCGTTGATTAAGCATGGCGATAAAGCGCGCTACCACCGCCTTTTTATCCTTTTGGGTGTTTTGGTTCATCCAGCTGTCAATCAGCTTTTGGAACCTCTGACCCCAATACATCAGCCGATCTTGCTCCTCATTAATCTTGCTGTGTTTCTGAACTTTTTCCTCTAGCTTTTTAATGCGATCTTCCTGCACCTTTTCGAGCTTGCGTAATTTTTGAAGCTCCTCTTCTTGCTTGGCTCTTACCTTTTCAATCGCCACCTTATCGGATTGAATTTGCACCAATAATTTATCTACCTCCAAGGTATTTTGCTTCACCCTTTTTCGGGCATCATCTATTAGGTGACTAGGAATACCGCTTCTTTGGGCTACTTCGAAGGTGTAAGAACTTCCTGGTTGACCAATTTGCAATTCGTAAAGCGGATCAAAAGTCGCTTGATCGAAAAGCATGGCCCCATTTACTACGCCGGGAGTTTCAGCGGCTAGGGCCTTAATTGCATTAAAATGGGTGGTCATGATCCCAAAAGCACCATAGGCATTTAAGCGATCGAGGAATACCTGTGCCAGGGCCGAGCCCAACTCTGGATCGGAGCCCGAGCCAAATTCATCAATTAATAAAAGGGTAGATGAATCGGTGTAGGTTAGGAAGTGCTCCATTTTTTGCAGTTTGGAGCTGTATGTACTTAGTTCATTTTCAATACTCTGGGCATCGCCAATATCACCAAGCAATTGATCGAAGAGGCAGAAACTACTATCTGGGTGCACCGGAATTGCCAAACCGCTTTGTAGCATTAGTTGCAATAAACCCACCGTTTTCAGCGAAAGCGATTTACCCCCAGCATTAGGACCACTAATTACTAGAATGCGTTGTTTTATATCTAATTGAACTTGAAGGGCAACGGTTTCTTTTTGCTTATCCTTATTAAAGTGACGTAAAACAGGATTATAAGCTTCCTTTAAAAATAGCTGCTTGTCTTCGCGAATTTGTGGATAACAGGCATCTTGTTCTTTCGCGAAAAGCGCTTTGGCACGAGTGAAATCTAGCCACACCATGGTTTCGCCGAGTCTTTCTAGGTAATCGTGGTAAGGAGAGAGGTCGGTGCTGAGCTGGCGTAGAATGCGTTTAATTTCCTCTTTCTCCGCTTCTAGTAGTTCGGCAATTTCATTGTTAATTTCTACTGTTTCGCCGGGTTCAAAAAAGGCGATACTATGCTTACTAGAGCTACCGTGTAAAATGCCTTGTACTTGGTTCTTATAGCTGGAGCTGATGGCTAAAACCCTCCGAGACTCTGAAACGCTTTCATCAAAATCGGCGAGGTAACCTTTATCGCGGTATTTCTTTAAGACTCGATTAAAAATCCGATCAGCGGAAGCGCGCTTACGGTTTAAGTCGCGACGGATCCGACCCAGCTCTGGTGAAGCGGAGGAGCGTACTTGAGCTCTTTCGTCTAAAACCTTATCAATAGCTTCTACCACAAACTTTTCGGGTGCTAAAAACTCCAATACGCGCCATAAGGCGGGTAAACGCTCTATTTTGTTTTGCACGAATAGATGCAAGTGGCGGTAGTTAATAGCAAGGGTGCGGATATCGGCAAACTGCTCCTCGGTTAAGGCATGGCCTCTAACTTTTAACTTGGAGAGGAATTCTGATAAATCGGGGTGCTCTGCGCTTGGGAATTGCTCATCGCTAAGTAATAGAGCCAATATCTGATCGCTCTCCGCTATTTTTTGAAATAGCTCCTCCTGGTCCGCTTCTGGCTTGAGGTCGAAAGCATTTTGTTTTGCCTTTTTGCTAGAGCAGAATTTTGCCAATTCCCTTTGAATAAATGGGAAATCGAGGGCTTGGGCCAGATCGGGTGGGTAGAGCTGCAAATTTTTTTTGCAAAATAAAGACAGTTCCCGCTATTTAAGCTTCAATTCTATAGATTTCTGTTTTTCACTCATCGAGGATATCAAGGGTTTCATGGTGACCCTTAGTGGTTCCAGCGAGTATTTGTAAGCTGAATACATGGCCGGAATACTTTAGTGGAAAATTAAGAAATATGGCACTTGTACACCCTTTTATCAATCAGCGCTTTGGAGGTTATGCTCGAGAGTTTTATACCCTTCTAAAAGGATGGCTCATTGGTGTACCAAGAGAGCAGGACAAATTTGTTTTATTCGGTCGTGGTCGCAGTGGTAGCACCTTGCTTACGCAGATGTTGAACAGTAACCCAAAGGTAAATTGCGATAAAGAGATTTTTAATCGAAAAGTTCTTTTCCCTAAACTTTACGTGAATAGCAGAAAGCGCATCTTTAAAAAGGAAGTGTACGGTTTTAAGCTTTTATCCTATCAATTAAGGGAGCATTACAGCCCTGAGGGCGCTCGGAACTTTATGCAGTACTTGGCTCAAAAGCAGGGTTATAAAATTGTGTATCTCACGCGTGAAAACCCAGTATTACAAACCATGTCGAAGCATTATGCTCGTTTTCGCGGCACCTGGCATCAAACTACAGAGCTTAATCGACCAGAGAAAATGGTAGTAAACATTCCTCGCTTTATGCAAGAGTTGAGAGCTAGTGTGGAGTTGGATGAGTTTGAGGCCTACTGCTTACAGGGAATTCCGAATTTTAAGGTGGTGTATGAGCAGGATCTTCAAAACTCAGGTGAGCAGTTTCGATTGCTCGATCGTTTAAGTCATTTTTTAAGAATCCCTCTGGCCAAGCCAAATTTGAGCTTAAAAAAGATTAGCTCCGAAAGGGTGAGCGATTATGTAGAAAATTGGGAGGAGCTAAAACACTGTATTTCTTATACCGAGTTTTCGCGCTTTGCAGATTTCGACTAAACAATATTTAGCGTAGCTTGTAGGGGCATATAAAACATTCCTAAGCATGCGCGTAAAACCCACCCGAAAAGAATATTCTGGCGAAGAGGTAACTATAGTATGGCAGCCTCAAAAATGCATACATAGCGAAAAATGCTGGCGAAATTTACCAGAGGTTTTCCGCTATGGTCAAAAGCCTTGGGTTGATCCCAATGGGGCGGAGGGTGATAAAATCAGAAATCAAATTGAGCAGTGCCCCTCTGGTGCCCTCACTTATATAGGTCAGGATTTACAAAAAGCAGCAGAAGAAGGCGACTTGCAGGCACAATTAATGCCTAACGGGCCAATTGTGGTAAAGGGCAGCATTAAATTTCAACATGCCGATGGCAGCACTTCCGTAGAAGAGAACCCGGTTTTATGTCGCTGTGGCGCCTCGGGGAATAAACCCTTTTGCGATGGCAGACATAAGAAGGTGGGATTTAAGTCCTAGGGATAATTTAAAAAGCCCCGAGAATTTCCCGGGGCTTGATTTTTTAAAATTGGAAGCGAAGGTCTAGTCCACCGTAGAAGTTTATTCGATCCGGTGCAGGGAGATAGGCATCGGCCAGCTGATTTACAAATACCATATAGTAATAGCGCTCGCTAGTAATATTGTTGGCTCCTGCATAGGCATGAATTGTTATAGCATCGCCTATTGGTAAATGGTAGCCAGCCTTCAAATTAAGAACTCCAAATGCATTAGTCTCATTTTTACCATCTGAGGTAATAGCCATTTTGCCTTGATGGCGGTAGTTAATATTGCCATACCAGCCTTTGCGGCCTAAGACATCAAGACCTGCATTCCAGCTAAAAGGCGCCACTCCAGCAACAGGTAAGTTATTGTAAACCTTAGTGCTGACTTGACTTGCCCCGCGGGCAACACCTTCATAATAGAAGTCTTGATATTTAAAATTATTAAGCGTAAGGTTAGTCCAGGCTTGAATACTTTCAAAAAATCGGTTGCCTTTCGAAATCGCCTCGTAACGGAAAAGAGCTTCAATACCTTGATTGTTCTGGCCCCCACTATTGCTTACATAGGTATAGGCGGTAGTTACACTGTCGAGCGGCACCGCAACCGAGGTCATTTTATTTCGAAATAAAGTACGGAAGGCACTTAGTTGATAAGTTAAACGGCCATTGGCGATTTTACCTTGACTACCAATCTCAATCTGACTGCCATTTTCGGGTGATAGGCCAGTGTTAAGCTCTCCCGTAGCGCCAATAATAATATTACCACTTACGGGAGTACGGTAGGATTTATTGTAAGAAACAAAGATGTTCCAGCTGTTTGCAAAGCTTTTCCGAATAGCAAGATGTGGCGACCAATAATTATTGTATTCAAGAGCATATGTGGGATTTAAATCATTCCCATTTTGGTACATGCGGTTTTGCAGGTTTATGCTCAAGCTACTTAGGCTGAGGCCAGCTTCTACTGCAAAGCCTTTTGGCATTTTTAGCTCCCATTGGCTAAACCATACCTTGTTGAGGTTATTAATTTGCTGATTCGACTTTAAGTCAGACACGATGTTATCTTGGTTTGGAAAAAGGCTGTCTTCTACCATGGAGTAGCTTAAAGCGTGTTTTGACATGGCTTGTAGTTCAAGACCAGTATGGCCATTAAGCTGATATTTTTCTGCCCACTTAAGCTGTACTAAGAAGTCAGTTCTTAAACCATAATTTATCGGCGATTCATCATTCCAGCCGCCAGCGGAACTTGAGTTTCCGTTTCCAGCGTTCCCATATAGGGTGGTTTGATTTTTTAGCCAGGGCTTTAATTTATAATGGTGACTTAAACCAAAACGAAAGCGTTCAATAGCGGAATGGGCGTCATTTTTAATGTATCGCGCATTCCCAGTCCTTTCTCCATTTTCAAATTGCTTAATAGTGAGCTCGCCACCACGCTCATCATAGCTATTACTGTAGCCGAGATAGCTTTCTATGGTTTGTTTATCATTGAGTCGAAACTTGGCTAAAAGGTTTACAAAGTCCTTTACGGAGGCGGTGTGTTCCATATAGCCATCCGCGAATTGTTTACCGTAGTTTATCAAAAGGGAGCTATTAGTTGCTCCAAGGGTTAAGGTGGTGGTATAGCGTTGTACACCGTATTCGCCAATCATGGCTTTTTGCTCTAAGTAGGATTTGCCTGCTTCAGCATTTTCCATTTCGAGCTCAATAGCTCCAGCAATGGCAAAGCCATATAGTGAACCCGCTGGCCCTTTTTGGATATTCACAGAGGCAATGGAGGCAAAGTCAATGTCGTCCATTATTGTTATTCCTTCAGCATCGGTAATTGGGATCCCATTTAAATACACTTTACTGCCTTGGGTATTAAAGTTATTACTGGCACCGCGAAAGCCTAAACCGTTGCCATAACCACGGATATTAAATTGCTGACCACCCGAAACGGTACGGCGCCACATGTTTACACCAGGAACATTACTATTAATGGCTTCGTCGAGAAAGAGGGACTTTCCACGCTGTAATTCCCGAGCTTTTAAACTGCTGATTGCTTGGTTTATATCATGCAATGGCTTATCAACAGCAGCACGCACCTCTACCGATTTTAGCTCTTTAGGTAGTGGTTTCAAACTAATGCTTAAGATTTCATTGCAGTCTTGAATGTTTACCAACTGGCTTTCGAATCCACTTAGGGAGATTTTTAGGCTTTCACTACAGCTAATGCTAAACTCCCCTTTATGGTCGCTATTGCTGCTGGTTTCATCGCTTTGAATTAATACCCCAGAAAGTGCTTCGCCACTATAAGCGTTTTTTACACTTCCATAGATGTTTTGGGCCTGATTGGCAAGTGGGAAAAATAGGATTAGAAATAAAATTATTCGTTTCATCTTAGATAATAATAGGTTAGCCCATCGCCTTTTAAGGCAATAGAAAATTTAGCCCTCAATAAGAAGGGCCTGTAACAAAGCAGCTTGTGGTTAAGCTAATGCCAGCATGAAACGGGGAGGGGGTGTTTGTGGGCTAGGGTAATTGCTTTTCGCAAAGTGATTGTAGAAGAAATAATGTTTGCTAGAGTTTCCAACACCACATATATACTTGGGGTAATTAGGAGCGTAAAAAAACTCTGAAAGCCAGAGTGGAAGCTTGGCTTGCTGCTCTTTAGCGGGGCTTTTATGAAAGTGCTTGCGACATAATTGGTCTAAATGGCTAAAGAGGGCTTCTTCTTGATGATCTTCAATACAGGCTAATTCTAATCGACTTCCTTTCAGATGTTTATGCACAACATCAAATAGCTGCTTTTTATAAAGGAATTCATGATCATTTATCCAGTGTACATTTTCAAGCTCTTTTTTATCAAAACTAAAGTGCCTTAGCTCCTCTTCTGGAAGGCCGTTTTTAATGCGATGCTTTACTTCCTTCCGTATTTGTTTTTGCTGAATATGAAAAAGCAAGTGCCCTCCACTGAAATGAAAAATCATCAGGAGAACCAAGACCATTAGGGTCGGAGAAGATATGGATTGCTTCTGCTTCAAATAATTTAATTTGATGGATATCCCCGGAAGTATGCTTTCCAAAATACTCCCGGGGCCCATCCAACCAACATGAAAGCTTGCTAGTTCCAGCCTCCGCCAAGGGTACGGTATAGTTTTACCCCAGCCAGCAGCTGTTCCTTTTTAGTGTCAATCAGTTCAAACTTCGACTCCAAGGCATCCCTTTGAGTCATTAATACCTCCATATAATCGGCCCGTGCAGATCGGAACAAATCATTGGAAATGGTAATAGACTCATTAAGGGCTTGTACCTCGGAGCTTTGGTATTTTAAACCTTTCTTAAGGTTGTGAATAGATGAAACCTGATTAGAAACTTCCATATAGGCTTTAAGCAGTTTTTGCTCGTATCTATATACTTGTTCTATTTGCTCGGCATTCGCGTTATAGTAGTTCGCCTTAAGAGTCCTTCTGTTTATTAGTGGAGCGCTTAGGTCTCCTAAAGCATTGTATAACAAAGACTCAGGGCCAGTAAGTAAATAGCTTGCGCTGAAGGCTTGCATCCCCAATCCCGCTTTTAGGTCTAGGGATGGATAAAACTGCATTCGGGCTACATAAACGTTAAGCTTGGCCGCTTCCAATTGCTTTTCCGCGGCACGTATATCAGGACGATTTAGCAACAAGTCGATCGGCTTACCCGACTTAATCTCTTGCAGATCTATTTCTAATATGCTCTCTTGGCTGCGCGTAATCGGCTGGGGAAAACGACCTAAGAGATAATTGAGAAAGTTTTCGCTTTCAATAATCTGCTGTCGAATTCGATAGCGCATAGCCTTGGTTTTTTGCACCTGAGCCTCAAAACGTCTTACGGCCAATTCATTCACACGGGAAGATGCTTTTTGGAGTTTCACGATCTCCAAAGCATTGTTTTGAATGGCAATATTTCGCTCCAGCACCTGCAATTGATTATCAAGGGCGATAAGCTCGTAATAGCTAGATGCGATTTCTGATACCAGCTGGGTAATCATAAAATTTCGCCCTTCTTGACTAGCTAGGTACTCGGCTAGGGCTGCATCCTTTGCTCGATGGAGCTTGTTCCAGATATCAATCTCCCAAGAGGCGGAAGCTCCAAACATTAAATCTGGTACTGGGTCGGGCATGGCTACACCAGGAGCAATGTCGGTAGTGGCTTCATTAGCCCCGAAAGGAGTATAACGCGCCGTTTTATCTACTCCAGTACTAGCGTTCAGACCCACGAAAGGAAGGTATTCACCTTTTCGGGCTAAAATCTCATTATGCTTTCTTGCAACTTCTTGCAAATTGATATTCAACTCCTGATTGCGTTTTAGAGCGGTGTCTATCAGGGCTACCAAATTGCTATCCTTAAAAAACTCACGCCAAGGAATTTCACCGCTACTAGTTGTATCTGTTGTAGTACCGAAGGTTTCCGGCAATTGCCGATTTTCTATTTTCTGGCTGAGTTTTGGGGCACAACTTGATAATAGTCCTATAAGGCTCAAGGCTATCAGGATTTTGGATTTCGTTCTTTTCATCTTAATTCAATTGAGCATTTTCGGATTCCTCTTTATATGCTGGAGAATAGCTTTCGGTATAGGGGCTATTATCTTCATCTTTTATGAGCTCTCTACCTTCTGCTAGTTTGCCAAAAATGAAGTAAAGACCCGGCACGATAATTACTCCGAAGATGGTTCCGAATAGCATTCCACCAAGCGCAGAAGCACCAATCGTTCGGTTTCCAATGGCACCCGGGCCATGGGCCATAACCAATGGAATTAAACCAGCGATAAAAGCAAAGGAGGTCATGAGGATTGGCCGGAAGCGAACCCGTGCACCTTCAATTGCCGCTTGAAGTATGCTGTAGCCCTCTTGGTTTTTCTGCACAGCAAATTCCACAATTAGCACCGCGTTTTTTCCAAGCAGGCCCACTAACATTACTAAGCCCACTTGGGCATAAATGTCATTGGCAAGACCTAGCATTTTCAATAAAAGGAAGGAGCCAAAGACCCCTGCGGGTAGAGAGAATATTACGGCTAAGGGCAGAATGAAGCTTTCGTATTGCGCAGCAAGAACCAGGTATACAAAGCCAAGCACCACTAAGAAAATATAAATGGCTTCATTACCACGCTCCACTTCATCTTTGGATAAACCTAAC
>CATMQD010000046.1 GCA_950073045.1 uncultured Flavobacteriales bacterium
ATTAAATTAATGGGCACATAAAACCACAGGGTATAAGGCACCCACGAAACATCCCAAAAAAACCAGTAAAGTACTATGGCTATTAGGGTTCGGATGAAATACATCATCAGCTTTTTACGCCGATAATCTGCATTAAGAATGGCTTGCCCTTGGAGCTGGTCTTTCAATTGATCTTGCATCAGACTATTTAAGCATTAGCTTTTGAAAATAGATCGCCTCATCCTTTTTGAGGGTCACCTTAATGCTGTAAATTCCTTTTGGAAGTTCATTCAAGATCAATTGATCTGCCACTTCTACATCCCAAGTTCTACCGGAGGCATCAATTAATTGTAGGCTTTTAATTAATTCATGGTTGGCGATAAACACTGCTCCTCGACTAGGATTAGGGTAGAATTGCGGAAGCTCCATCTCGGCGAAAGCCGCCAAAGAAAGGCCTGGACCCGAAACCACCGGAACCGATTGCAGACCGATGCCATCTGAAACCTCATAAGTTAATTGGCTTTGATAGCCTTCATCGGTTTGAAAGTCAATTTCTAAGGCATAAGACTCACCGGCATCTAGACTAATTGTTCCTGGGTTTCCATTACGAAAACTAAGGTTTGGATCATTCAGGTTGAAATTGGTGATGCTTAAATTTTCGTTGCCGGAATTATAAAGCACAAAGCTGTAAAAACGACTCATCGCCGGTCCTTGGGCTAAATGAATGGTATCATCCGAAGCATAAAGCTCCGCTAGGGAGCTGGCACTGGCCGTACCATCGATGTCCGAAATTCTTTCAATGAATTGTGGATAATCTACAAAAGGATTACGATTATTCTGAAGATTGTAAATGGCGGTATTCCGATTTTGCTCGGCCATGTTTGGTGGATATTGTTCGTGCCACTGTCGAAGAATACTTTCTTGTCCAGAGAAGTGGTTCGAATAATCTTGATAACGGATCACGAAATACATCATCGCTCGGGCTACTGCTCCTTTATGGGCATCGCGTGGTTCAAATTTACCACCTCCCGATTTTGATCCACCTTGGGTCCAAGATGACGAACTTACCACTCCAAAAGGATCGTTTCCACGACGACTATTAGCAGTTACATCGGTTGGGAAAAGATGATGGATATCGCTACGCATGGGCACATTCGAATTGAAGAAACCTTGCGGGAAGGTATGCTCGCAATTGAAGCTATTATTATTGGCACCAGCACGGGTATTAAAGGTAGCAGTACGTCCGGTGTACACACATTCTACTTGTCCACCTACATTGTCGATACTCCCATACATTTGATCGCGAGCACCTGAGTATCCTAAATCGTTATATCCTACAGCCAATCTGCTACTCAGGGTATTTTTTAATTGCTCCTGACTTTTGTTTTCGGTAACACTATAATAGGATTTGGAATAGCTTCCTTGTCCGCTAAGCTCCACATTGGTATGTCCAAATCCGCTAGCACTTTTAAAAACCAAAACCTGCTCATGTAAAATATTATGTTCTGGTAAAAAGCTTACCGTTAAAGTAAAGGTGTCGGAAGGCATTACTGTAAACTGGCTATCGCTTACGCTGAAAACCTTGTCACCATAAATTTCGAAGCGATCAACTTCAGAAATTGTGATGGGGTAGCTATTTGGATTAAACAGTCGTAAAGTTTGCGTACTTGCTTGCAATTCATCGGTAGTTGGGAAGCTTAAATTCCCGTCAATTGAAAGAAGGCTTTGCGCCTGAACGGCAATCTGACAAAGAGAAAGAAGAAGAACTAACTTACTTGTTATAGAGAATTTCATAATCTAATAAGGGCTCATTTATACTGGCCGCAAATTGCAGATTATTATTGAGAAGTAAGGTTTGTACGAGGCTTCCATTTTGGATAAAAATTGCCTGATCCGTACGCCTTTTTTGGAAGTTTGAAAACTGGCCATTATCTATCAAAAATGGCGAAACACCCTGATCTAGGTCATAACGGTAAAGCCCTTGGTTGGTGCTGTAGGCAATTTCGCTTGCGCTGATGGCCGCCACTCCATAAAGCGAATCGGCAGAAAACTCCCCTCGATTCCCATAATCCTGGGTGCTGCCGCGATACCTATCAATAGTCCATTTGCTCGCATCAGCTTTTAAATAAACTAAGGCCAAAGCTTCATCATCGAGCGCCGCAATTTGATGTTTGCTACCCACCAAGGCACGGCTATATCTACTAAAGAGCGAGCTATTTAAATAATGAACCTCGGAGGAAGTTTGATCTGGATAGGCCAGAATTACTGCCAGTTGCTTATTAATAATTGCTCCTGTTTGTGCAAAATAATTGGGACCTTGTCGATTAAAGTCCTGACTAGCCTGGAAGGTTCCAGATTCTAAATATTTTATGAATCCATCCTTTCGGAGTAGGTAAAATCCATTTTCTGTTTTCACGAAGCTACTGTAAGACTGCTGTCCAGCTCCCAAAGGGGCAGGTATTCGCGTTATTAAGGAGAAGTCTTTTAGATTCCTGACCTCGATACCATCATCGCCAAGTGAAGCAAGATATATTAGGGAGTCACGAGCCGAAATCTTTAATAAATCGAAATTACCATTTACTGGATACTCTCTACTCGTTTGACCTTGCTCATCGAAAAAATAAAGCTTTTGATTCCCCAGAAGTGCCATTCCACGACCTTCTAAATTTAAACCATTGTAGGCGAAAGCATGAAAGCTGCTATTCCCTTTAGACTGGTTTTGCACAGATAAGCGTAATTGGTAATTACCATCTTCAAGATAACGATCATTAAAGATCACTTGAGCTTCAAAAAAATCCTCATCTCGGTAGAGTGCGCGAAAGCTATTTCCAAGAATAAGGTTTCCTTTCATGATGTTAATCCGATATGAATTAATGGATTGCGCTTCGAACTGGATAATTAAGGTATCCCCGTAGCTAATTTGTGCCGGTAAATTATTTAAGATTTTAAGCTCAGGTACTGCCTCCTCCTCGGTCTCACAAGAGACTAAAAATAAGAGCATTAGCAGATGTGTAAAAGAAGCTCGGAAAAATGTCTTTAAGCGATTCACAATCTTTATTTTTGGAAGCTCAGCTTTAAAATTGTCAAGGTAGTCATTATCAATATGGAGGCGAACACCAATCCTCAAAATTCATTTAATCCTAAACGCAAACAATCCGTAGTAAGTTTGGATCAGGGACGAATACCACCACAGGTAATCAGTTTCGAGGAAGCTGTTTTAGGGGCAGTTTTGATTGATAATGCCGCGATTAATGCGGTAATCGACATCTTGAGTCCAGAGAGTTTTTATAAGCCTCAGCACGGCCTGATTTTTAAAACAGTTAAGGAACTATTTGGTCGTAGTGAACCCGTAGACATTCTCACCGTTGCTAATGAAATGCGTTCTAACGGTGAGTTAGAAGCTGCTGGTGGAGAGCATTATTTAATTGAGCTTAGTAATAAAGTAAGTTCATCTGCTCATTCCGAATATCATGCCCGGGTAATTGTGCAAAAGCACATTCAAAGGGAAATGATTAAAGTGGCCAGTAATATCATCGATAAGAGTTTTGATGAAACCACGGATGTCTTCGATTTACTAGATGAGGCAGAACAAGATCTATTTGAGGTAGCACACAGTAATATTGTTAAGAATTACGAGAGTGCTCATGACTTGGTAAAGGAGGCGATTAATCGTATTGAGGAAATCTCCAAAAAAGAAGGTCTTAGTGGGGTACCGAGTGGTTTTACTGAGGTAGATCGAATCACCGCTGGTTGGCAGCCTTCGGATTTAATTATTTTGGCTGCTCGTCCAGGTATGGGTAAAACCGCCTTTGTGTTAAGTATGGCCCGTAATATGGCCATCGATCATAAAACACCGGTGGCAGTATTTTCTCTGGAGATGGCCGCTGTACAGCTGATTACCCGTTTGATTTCTAGCGAAACTGGATTAAGCTCGGAGAAACTTAGGAAAGGTACTTTGAATGATGCGGAATGGCAGCAGCTAGTAACCAAGGTTCGTGCCTTGGAAAATGCCCCTTTATTTATTGATGATACACCAGCGATTTCCGTTTTCGACTTACGTGCGAAATGCCGACGATTGGTTGCTCAGCATGGAGTAGGCATGGTGATTATTGATTACTTACAGTTAATGACGGTGGGTGGTCAGAAGTCTCAAGGCGGTAACCGTGAGCAGGAAATTTCAACTATTAGCCGATCTTTAAAGAGTATCGCTAAAGAACTAAATGTTCCTGTTATTGCCCTGTCTCAGTTAAGTCGTGCAGTGGAGTCCAGAGCTGGAGATAAACGCCCACAGTTAAGTGACCTTCGTGAATCTGGTGCGATTGAACAGGATGCAGATATTGTATGTTTTATCTATCGCCCGGAGTATTATGATATCGAAACTTTCCGTGATGGAGATACTGCCGAGGGTAAAGCGGAATTAATTATTGCCAAGCACCGTAATGGTAGTTTAGCAGATGTAAGACTTCGCTTTGAAGGTGCCATGGCTAAGTTCTCTGACTTAGAGGATGTAGATAGCGGTCCTTTAGTGCTGGAGTCTAAATTAAATAATGACCAATTCCTGGATGGTGGAAATCCGGGCTTTGATGCAGATAATGCCGATGATGAAATGCCATTTTAATAAGCTTCTCATACTTTTTTTTGTCTTCAGTTTCCAAAGCAGGGGAATTCAATTATTTATTCCCATGGACGATGAAAACCAGAAACAACATTTAAAAGGCTATGGTGTCGCCTACCTCGCTTTAGAAAAAAGTATAGAGGTGGAATGGCTGCTTAATTACCGCGGTGGCAGCTTCATGATGCCTTTTACGGAAGAGCTGAAATTAGAATGTCGCATTCGCAATGTCACCTACGAAGTGATTAGTGAAGAAGAGGCCTCTGGAATCCGTGAATCGATTAGTAGTCCAGCTGTCAACCAATCTATCGTTAAGCTACAAAAGCCCCCTAAAATCGCGGTATACTCTCCAAAGGGCAAGCAGCCTTGGGATGATGCGGTTACATTAGTTCTCACCTATGCGGAGATACCTTATGATGTAGTTTATGATAAGGAGGTTTTAGATGACTTGCTACCCAAGTACGATTGGCTGCATTTGCACCATGAAGATTTTACTGGTCAATACGGTCGTTTCTATGCTGCCTTCAGGAATGCTCCCTGGTATATTGAGCAAAAACGAGAGCAAGAGGCTTTAGCCGCAGAATTAGGTTTTGATAAGGTTAGTGAATTAAAAAGCGCTGTAGCTGAAAAGATCCGGGAGTTCACAATTGGCGGAGGCTTCCTATTTGCGATGTGCTCGGCTACTGATAGCTATGAGATTGCGCTATCGGCATTAGATATCGACATCTGTGAGCCTATGTTTGACGGGGATCCGGCAGAACCTAATTATCAAAACAAACTGGATTACCACCGTTGTAATGCCTTTGAGGATTTCACTTTAAAAGCTAATCCAACTGAATATGAGTTTAGCGATATAGATGTAACTCAAAATCGGAAAATTGCAGAGGAGCGAGATTATTTTAGTTTGTTTGAGTTTTCAGCTAAGTGGGATATTGTACCTACGATGCTAACTCAAAACCATGTACGATTGGTGAAAGGGTTTATGGGGCAAACCACGGCCTTTCGCAAGAGCTTAATTAAAAGCGATGTTTTAATTCTCGGTGAATTTAAAGCGATGGGAGAAGCACGCTATATACATGGCGAGCTTGGTTTAGGTACTTGGACTTATTATGGGGGGCATGACCCAGAGGATTATCAGCATAGAGTTGGCGATCCAAAAACAGAATTGGAGCTCTACCCTACTTCCCCAGGTTATCGGCTGATTTTGAATAATATTTTATTCCCAGCTGCTAAAAAGAAAAACCAAAAGACTTAATTAAAGAAGCGCCAGTTTACGCCAAAGCGGAAAACCCGATCATTAAGAGGGTAATGAGGTGCGGCCCAATAGTTATAGGGGCTTAATCCCTCGGTTACATTCTGCATTTTGATGAAAATTATGGCTTTGGCAATTTTAAATTCTGCAAAGGCATCTACTAAGTAGTAATTTCCAATTGGGTATTCGTTGGCCAAGTATAATTGACCAGTGGCGGCAGAATAGGAAGGTGAATTGAAGGAACTAAAGTAAGAAGCTTCTGCTCCTAGCATTACTTGTAGTGCTCCTTTAAACATTGGGAAACGGAAGTATAAGGAATGACGATTCACTAATTCGGGAAGCGGCATAAACTCCGCTCCACTCAAAGCGATTTGGTAGCGCAGTTCATTATCTTGGTGCAGCCAGTTCCAAAAACTAAAATTCTGAAGAAGGTCGATACTCTGGTAGGCCACGATTTCATCAGCCACAGCGGGCTTTAAGTCGGCGCCGAAGTAAACGTAATCATTCGCGCTAAAAGTTCTAAATCGAAGGAAATTATTCTTCCCCCATTGAATTCCAAAACTCAAGTCATTAAGGAGAATTGCACCGGGGCTTAAATTCCAGAGGTAGTTGTTGCCAATGTAAACTTGGCGCATCAATTCCGGATGCTTATTCTGGATTTGGTAGGAAGCAAAAGCCCCTAAGGATTTAAAGAATCGGCCTTCGAC
The DNA here is from genome assembly GCA_950073045.1 of uncultured Flavobacteriales bacterium. Classification (GTDB taxonomy): domain Bacteria; phylum Bacteroidota; class Bacteroidia; order Flavobacteriales; family Schleiferiaceae; genus Croceimicrobium. The sequence continues at coordinate 6,551 of CATMQD010000046.1, forward strand.
AGTAGCCTGAAGGTTAAAATCATTGGCAAAAGGTCCACCCAAGATATAGGACCCATTGGCTTTCAAATTAAAGTACTGCTTGTAGTTTCCTTTAAGGTCGGCGCTTAGGCCTAGATGCTGCAGCCCGGTACTAAAATACTGATTTCCATATTCGATAAACTGATGAAAGGCTCCTGCCTTTAGATTAAAGAGGCTGGTATCACCGATTATGGTTTGCAGGTAAATTTCATTGTAAAGGGAAGCATATCGAATGCTATCTAAATAAGAGCCATCCTGATCAAAGTAATAACGGTCGTAAACATCACTTGTGAAGCCTCTGTAAGTTTGCGCTTGCCTGTTGAAACGACCTTGATGTCCGAGATTAATACTTCTTCTTTTTTCGGCTTCCGTCGGTGTTTCTACTTGGAGACTGTCTGGAATAGTATCGGAAGGAATTTTCTTTTTCTTCTTGCCAAACAATTTCCAGAAATCAATCTTTTGGTCAATGAAGTAATCGCGATTGTAAAGTATTCTTTGATCAAGATCCAGCTGGGTTAAAAGCAAGCTCCTTGTTTCTTCTAGATTATCGGTGAAAATACTATCGAATTGTATCCCGCCATTTTCCTGTAAATCGGCTTTCTCACTAGCGAAGTAAAAATATGCTTCATAGCTTCCTTTTGGGCTTCGGTAATGAGAGTTCAAACTAAAACTCGACTGTTTATTTTGATCATTAAGATAGAAGGACAGACTATTTAGACGCCGGTACTTTACAGTGAAGTTCCAATCTTTGGTAATATTCTGAGTATGGAAAATCCGAAACATTTGTCCTCGGTCGTAGCCATTAATGTAACGAGCCGCTGTTAAGGGCGATCGCACTTGATAGTATTTTATCTGCTCTGGACTTGTAAAATACCTAGAATAGGGGCCAAAACTTTGATATTAATTAAAACTAGCCAATTGAGGAAGCAGTAAGCTATTGCGAGCTCCTCCCATATTCATAAGGACAAGTTCACCAAAATCATCCTGCTCAGTGGTATTCCATTGGTGATACCATTCAAGGCTATTCATAGTGGTATCTATGAAGTAATAGCCTGATTGTTCCCAATAATAATATTGGTGACTAAAATCTGGCTTTAAGGCATCCGGTTGTTGGCTTTGCGCGAACAGGCCCGATCCAAAAATGCAAAAGATGATTAGGTTTCGCATCATTCCGCGAAGGTAGCTAAATGCATAACTAAAATACCTTCGGCTCATTGCAGAAATAATGCCGTAATTTGAATTTATGCGAAGACGACGAAGGATTTTTAACATTTTGGTCTTATGGACCTTTCTTTTTGGGAATAGAGCTTTCAGTCAAAGTTATCAACCCATGTTAGATGAGCGTGCGGAATGGCATTTAACTTGGTGTGATCAATCCTGCAAGACTGAGGTGTATTATACCGATGGTGATACTATTGATAATGGTCAGTTGTACAAGGTCCTTAATGGTTTTCATTATATCTCGCGAGCTTTTTGGTTAAGGGAAGATATCGCTAGTCAGAGAGTTTGGCTTTCATTGATTATTGATACTAAGCGGCAAGAATTCCTGCTCTATGACTTCTGACTTCAGGTTGGCGATAGTATAGCGATGTATAATCCGATTAGTCCTTTTCCTAGAAATGGCGGAACCTACGTGGTAGACAGTATTATTCCGAGGCTATTATTAGATGGTAACTATCATCGCTTCTATTATTTTTCCGCTACTCCTTCCGTTCAAAATCCACAGCAACCTATTTGGGTTGAGGGCTTAGGATCTTTGAGTATAATAAATGCTCCAGGCGGTACTCCAACCTGGTTAAATCATGGTCGAATCAGCTGTTACTATAAGGAAGCTGGTCAGGTTTACGAAGACCTTGATACGATAAACGCTTGTAATGTTCGTTATTTAAGCTCCTATGATGACACAGCTCCTAGTCCTGAACCCAGTATTCAATTCCAATATTTAGGTGATCGAGCTATTTTATGTCTGCGAAATTTAAATCGGGATAATTACGAATACACACTGTGGGATTCTCAGGGCCGGAAATTAGGAGGCTCTCCTTTTGAAGCATCTGAGAGCGGTTATAAAATAAACTTAGCAAATAAGAGAAGTGGTTATTATATAATTCGATTACAGTCGCTAGATGAGAATCGGGAATATATGCTACCCTTTCTATTGCCTTAGAGATTAAGGTAATTATGCATACTAGGTTTATTGAGGATAGGGCAAAAAAAAAAGCCTCTAGGCTAAACCTAGAGGCTTTGTAAAGATTGGCGACGACATACTCTCCCAGGTGTTACCCTAGTACCATCTGCGCAAGTGGGCTTAACTGCTCTGTTCGGGAAGGGAAGAGGTGATCCCCACTGCCATAGTCACCATAAATCATTAATAAGATCGACACACTGAGAGTAAAGAATACATGGGATCTGCATTTAAAAGCTTACGGGTAATTAGTACTACTCGGCTATGACATTACTGCCTTTACACCTGTAGCCTATCGACGTCCTGATCTCGAACGACCCTTAAAAGAAATCTCATCTTAGGGCGAGTTTCGCGCTTATATGCTTTCAGCGCTTATCTCATCCAAACGTAGCTACCCTGCGATGCAGCTGGCGCCACAACAGGTACACTAGAGGTTTGTCCGACTCGGTCCTCTCGTACTAAAGTCAGCTCCCTTCAAATTTCTAACGCCCGCAATAGATAGAGACCGAACTGTCTCGCGACGTTCTGAACCCAGCTCGCGTGCCACTTTAATGGGCGAACAGCCCAACCCTTGGGACCTTCTCCAGCCCCAGGATGTGACGAGCCGACATCGAGGTGCCAAACCCCCCCGTCGATGTGAGCTCTTGGGGGAGATCAGCCTGTTATCCCCGGAGTACCTTTTATCCTTTGAGCGATGGCCCTTCCATACGGAACCACCGGATCACTATGCTCTGCTTTCGCACCTGATCGACTTGTAGGTCTCACAGTTAAGCGCCCTTATGCCATTGCACTCTACGCACGGTTACCAAGCGTGCTGAGGGCACCTTTAGAAGCCTCCGTTACTCTTTTGGAGGCGACCACCCCAGTCAAACTACCCACCAAGCACTGTCCCCCTTGCGGGGTTAGGCTTCAAATAAACAAAGGGTGGTATTTCAAGGTTGACTCCACAACACCTGGCGATGCTGCTTCAAAGTCTCCCACCTATCCTACACATTGTTTATCCGAAGTCAATACTAAGCTGTAGTGAAGGTTCACGGGGTCTTTTCGTCCCATTGCGGGTACTCGGCATCTTCACCGAGACTACAATTTCACCGAGCTCATGGCTGAGACAGTGCCCAGATCGTTGCACCATTCGTGCAGGTCGGAACTTACCCGACAAGGAATTTCGCTACCTTAGGACCGTTATAGTTACGGCCGCCGTTTACCGGGGCTTCAATTCAATGCTTCTCCGAAGATAACATCTCCTCTTAACCTTCCGGCACCGGGCAGGTGTCAGACCCTATACATCATCTTTCGATTTCGCAGAGTCCTGTGTTTTTGATAAACAGTCGCCTGGGCCTTTTCACTGCGGCCTCTGTTGCCAGAGGCGCCTCTTCTCCCGAAGTTACGAGGCTATTTTGCCTAGTTCCTTAGCCATGAATCACTCGAGCACCTTAGGATTCTCTCCTTGACTACCTGTGTCGGTTTGCGGTACGAGTTGTGTATACCTGAAGCTTAGAGGTTTTTCTTGGAAGTCTGTTTAGGTCCATATCTCATCATCCGAAGACTCCGAGTACTATCACCTTCGACATCAACTGCGGATTTGCCTACAGTCGATATATCTACGGGCTTCAACGTACAATTCCGTCTGTACGCAGGACTTTCACTACTCCGTCACCCCATCGCAGTATACACAAGTACGGGAATATTAACCCGTTGTCCATCGACTACCCCGTTCGGGTTCGCCTTAGGTCCCGACTAACCCTGAACCGATTAGCGTTGTTCAGGAAACCTTAGTCTATCGGTGAGCAGGTTTCTCGCCTGCTTTATCGTTACTTATTCCTACATTTTCTTTTCTAGCCGCTCCAGCAAACCTCACAGTTCACCTTCAGCGCAACTAGAATGCTCCCCTACCCATCTTTCGATGCTATTGCTTCGGCAGTATGCTTAATGCCCGATTATTATCCACGCCCGATCGCTCGACTAGTGAGCTGTTACGCACTCTTTAAATGAATGGCTGCTTCCAAGCCAACATCCTAGCTGTCAAAGCAATCAGACCACGTTTGATCAACTTAGCATACATTTGGGGGCCTTAGCAGATAGTCTGGGTTGTTTCCCTCTCGGACAAGGACCTTAGCACCCATGCCCTCACTCCCAAGTATATTTAGTAGCATTCGGAGTTTGACAGGATTTGGTAGGCGGTGAAGCCCCCGCATCCAACCAGTCGCTCTACCTCTACTAAACTAAACTTGAGGCTGCACCTAAATGCATTTCGGGGAGAACGAGCTATTTCCCAGTTTGATTAGCCTTTCACCCCTACCCACAGCTCATCCAAAGACTTTTCAACGTCAACTGGTTCGGTCCTCCACTCTGTGTTACCAGAGCTTCAACCTGGCCATGGGTAGATCACCGGGTTTCGCGTCTACCCCCACTAACTAAACGCCCTATTCAGACTTGCTTTCGCTTCGGCTGCTCCGCTGAACGGATTAACCTCGCTAGTGAGGAGTAACTCGTAGGATCATTATGCAAAAGGCACGCTGTCACGGAATAAATCCGCTCCAACCGCTTGTAAGCGTACGGTTTCAGGTACTATTTCACTCCCTTATTCAGGGTACTTTTCACCTTTCCCTCACGGTACTAGTGCACTATCGGTCTTTCAGGAGTATTTAGCCTTATCAGATGGTTCTGACAGTTTCACACAGGATTTCACGTGTCCCGCGCTACTCAGGATACCACTACCATTTATTCATACTTACCTTTACAGGACTTTCACCTTCTATGGTTGAACTTTCCAGTTCATTCAAGTTCGTTGAACAACAGATCGCGTGGTCCTACAACCCCAAAATTGCCGAAACAACTTTGGTTTGGGCTTTTCCCATTTCGCTCGCCGCTACTTTGGGAATCACTATTGTTTTCTCTTCCTCCGGGTACTTAGATGTTTCAGTTCCCCGGGTTTGCTCCTTTCGGTGACTAGTCTTCAACTAGCCGGGTTGCCCCATTCGGAAATCTTCGGATCACAGCTTATGTGCAACTCCCCGAAGCTTATCGCAGCTTGTCACGTCCTTCTTCGCCTCTGAAAGCCTAGGCATCCGCCGTACGCTCTTATTCGCTTTTTAAATGTCTATTACGATGTAATCTATCTCTAGATTACCCTCGATCTCATGTATTCACTCTCAATATGTCAAAGAACTTCTTCCGTCTTACACGGAAATTAATCAGCTTCAGCTTATAAACCTTAGTCTATAAATCTTATACACCAATTAAATGGTGAAAACTCCGGAATTGAACCGAAAATATCCCCAATCGGATGCTTTCCTTGGTAGTCCCGCGCAGACTTGAACTGCGGACCTCTACATTATCAGTGTAGCGCTCTAACCAGCTGAGCTACGGGACTGAAGGTGGATCTCTGAACGGAACTCCAGATGTATTTTAATAAGGAAAAGCGGTAAAATGAAACTCTTTCTACGAGTTTCGTACTATCTCTAAAAGGAGGTGTTCCAGCCGCACCTTCCGGTACGGCTACCTTGTTACGACTTAGCCCCAGTTACTGGTTTTACCCTAGGCAGCTCCTTGCGGTGACCGACTTCAGGCACCCCCAGCTTCCATGGCTTGACGGGCGGTGTGTACAAGGCCCGGGAACGTATTCACCGCGCCATGGCTGATGCGCGATTACTAGCGATTCCAGCTTCATGGAGTCGAGTTGCAGACTCCAATCCGAACTGAGATGTTGTTTCGGGATTAGCATTACCTCGCGGTATAGCTGCCCTCTGTCAACACCATTGTAGCACGTGTGTGGCCCAGGACGTAAGGGCCGTGATGATTTGACGTCATCCCCACCTTCCTCACCGCTTGCGCGGGCAGTTTTCTTAGAGTCCCCGGCCGAACCGCTGGCAACTAAGAATAGGGGTTGCGCTCGTTATGGGACTTAACCCGACACCTCACGGCACGAGCTGACGACAACCATGCAGCACCTTGCAAAACGTCCGAAGAAAGACTGGTTTCCCAATCCGTCGTTCTGCATTTAAGCCCAGGTAAGGTTCCTCGCGTATCATCGAATTAAACCACATGCTCCACCGCTTGTGCGGGCCCCCGTCAATTCCTTTGAGTTTCACTCTTGCGAGCGTACTCCCCAGGTGGATCACTTAATGCTTTCGCTTGGCCGCTGACTGTATATCGCCAACAGCGAGTGATCATCGTTTACGGCGTGGACTACCAGGGTATCTAATCCTGTTCGCTCCCCACGCTTTCGTCCATGAGCGTCAGTAATAGCTTAGTAAGCTGCCTTCGCAATCGGTGTTCTAAGTCATATCTATGCATTTCACCGCTACATGACTTATTCCGCCTACTTCAACTACACTCAAGAGTACCAGTATCAATGGCAATTCGACAGTTAAGCTGCCGGCTTTCACCACTGACTTAATACCCCGCCTGCGGACCCTTTAAACCCAATGAATCCGGATAACGCTTGGATCCTCCGTATTACCGCGGCTGCTGGCACGGAGTTAGCCGATCCTTATTCTTACAGTACCTTCAGCCCCGGACACGTCCGGGGGTTTATTCCTGTATAAAAGCAGTTTACAACCCATAGGGCAGTCATCCTGCACGCGGCATGGCTGGTTCAGGCTTTCGCCCATTGACCAATATTCCTCACTGCTGCCTCCCGTAGGAGTCTGGTCCGTGTCTCAGTACCAGTGTGGGGGATCACCCTCTCAGGCCCCCTACCTATCGTTGCCTTGGTAAGCCGTTACCTTACCAACTAGCTAATAGGACGCATGCCCATCTCTATCCGCCGAAGCTTTAATTACTAATAGATGCCAATCAGTAATACTATGGGGTATTAATCCGAATTTCTCCGGGCTATCTCCCTGATAGAGGTAGGTTGCATACGCGTTACGCACCCGTGCGCCACTCGTCATCATCCCGAAGGACATGTTACCGTTCGACTTGCATGTGTTAGGCCTGCCGCTAGCGTTCATCCTGAGCCAGGATCAAACTCTCCGTTGTAAGATCATTTGTATCCTAGTTAAAACTCATAGAATTAAACAGAGCTTCATTTTACCTGTTTGTGCTTTCCTTATCAATATTTTAAAGAACTATCTTGCGTTTTTTGCGGCTGCAAATGTAATCACATTTACTAAACCACCAAAACAATTTTGAAGATTTTTTTAATTAATCTAAAATCGCTGTAAATCAAGGTTTTAAACCTGGTTTTACTTGATTAAGACACTATTTTCAATGAACCTTCTAAACGTTCCCGTTTCTTTATAAACGGGTCGGCAAATATACGGTGAGTTTTTATTCCCACAATCACCTTTCAGTAATTTTTTCCAAATGCTTTATGAACGTTTCCCTGTACCTCCGTAAGGGGCGGCAAATATAAAACGAAGTACGGTACTAGCAAGCCCTTTTGAACTATTATTTAGATCTTTTTCTTAAGCCGCAGATTATGAGCTACATACTTTTCCCTAGGGATTGCTGGAACTAACCGAATAGACCTTACCCTGCACCAATCCTGGACTGTGTAGCGCGAAATTAGCAATAAACACTGCCATATCTTTAGGACTACTAGCCGCTTCTAAGTTTGGAAAAGCAGCTTTAAACATCTCGGTAGCACTCGAACCTAAAGCCAAACCATTTACAATAATACCCTCCTCGTCTAATTCCGTAGCTAAACACTCTACCAAAATGTTTAAAGCGCCCTTGGAACTACTATATACAGATAAACCGGGAAACTTCATACTACCCCCTATTCCTCCTACACTACTTATCGCCAATACTTGTGATCCTCTCTTCAACGCAGGCAAAAGGGATTGCGTTAAGAAATAAGGAGTAAATACATTAGTATGATATACCGACTGCATGTCCTGGAACTCCATCTCCCGAAAGGGCTTATTAATAAATGCAGCGGCATTATGAATTAGAATGTCAATTTGAGAATGTTGAGCCATAATTAGCCCAGCAGTCTCCTCCCAGTCATTAATATCCAATCCCCACGGCTCTATCCCTTTATTATATGATGCAAGATCCTCTAATGCCGATTTAGATCGTGCCACGGCTAATACCGTATGACCAGCCTCTGCGAAATGCAATGCTAACTCTCTTCCAATGCCTCTGCTGGCCCCTGTAATTAATACCTTCATAGTTATAAATAAAAAAGCCCCGGCAATGCCGAGGCTGTTAAAGCTTTATGTCTATTAGAGCAACATATTTAATGGACTTTCCAAAATCCCTTTAAAGGTTTGTAAGAAAGCAGCCCCTGATGCACCATCCACAACGCGGTGGTCGCAGCTTAAAGTTACCTTCATAACATTACCTGGAACAATCTCTCCATTTTTCACAACAGGAACTTGCTTAATTCCACCAACAGCCAGAATGCAGGCATCCGGACTATTAATGATAGCTGTAAACTCTTCGATACCGAACATACCTAAATTGGAAATGGTAAAGGTATTTCCTTCCCATTCTTCAGGTTGTAGCTTCTTGTCGCGCGCTTTACCAGCAAATTCTTTTGCCTCCTTATTAATGGTTGCTAAACCTTTCTGATCTGCATGACGAATTACAGGAACCAATAGACCTTCATCTACGGCTACAGCCATACCAATATTCACATCGTGGTTGCGACGAATAGTATCGCCTGCCCAACTTGAGTTAATGGTAGGGTGCTGCTTTAAGGCTACCGCCGCTGCTTTAATCACGAAATCTTTGAAACTAATCTTAGTTTCTGCTACCGCATTAATGCTTTTGCGTGCCTCAATCGCCTGATCCATATCTATATCTAAAGTGAGATAGAAATGGGGGGCCGAGAATTTTGATTCACTTAATCGGCGGGCAATGGTTTTACGCATTTGCGATACAGGCAACTCATCATAGGATGCTCCTTTAGCCGGTGCACCAGCAGAAGCCATATTTACTTGTGGAGCTGCAGGCTTTTCAGCTTTTGGCTGGAAAGTATCGATATCGCGCTTCACAATACGACCACCTTCTCCGCTTCCTTTTACCTGAGAAAGATCTACACCTTTATCCTCAGCTAATTTGCGGGCCAAAGGAGAAGCTTTTATCCGGCCACCATCTTCTGAAACGGGAGCGGCAGGAGCTTCATTAGCTGAACTTTCCTCAGCCTGCTCACTTTTCGAATCTTCTGAAGTGCTTTCTTCGGCAGTGGAGTCCTCTGAAGAAGCATCGCCTCCTCCTTCGAGAATAGCAGAAATATCTTCACCTTCTTCACCTAAAATTGCGAGAATAGAATCTACCGGAGCAGTATTCCCCTCTTCAACACCAATATGCAGAAGAACTCCCTCCTGGAAAGCTTCAAACTCCATGGTGGCTTTATCTGTCTCGATTTCGGCTAGGAGATCTCCCTCTTCTACTTTATCACCAATTTTCTTATGCCATGCGGCCACGGTTCCTTCTTCCATGGTATCGCTTAGCCTAGGCATGTTTACTACTTCTGCCATTATGAAATCTTATTAATGCGTTTTTATAAAAGGATAATCCTCTTGGATGTATACGTTCTTGTATAAATTGCTAGCATCTGGGAACGGCGATTCATCTGCGAATTTCACACATTCATTCACCAAATCCTTTACGCGCTGATCAATTTCCTTTAACTCATCATCGCTAGCATACTTCTTATCCTGAATAACCTTTTGAACAATGCCAATTGGGTCGCGCTTTTGGAACTCAGCAACCTCTTCTTTGGTACGGTAATGCTGGGCATCAGACATGGAGTGGCCTTTATAACGGTAAGTGCGCATCTCTAAAAAGGTAGGGCCCTTCCCGCTTCTGGCACGATCTACAGCAGTTTGCATGGCCTGATAAACATTAACCGGATCCATCCCATCTACCGGTTCGC
>CATMQD010000047.1 GCA_950073045.1 uncultured Flavobacteriales bacterium
ACAACCAATATTGGTCGAGGTAAAAGCTAATCGCTAATAAAGGCAGCGCTATTGCTGCTCCTAAACGAAACCATTTCCCAAACATTAGGAAGCTTGGTCCTTGAGGTATAATTGATACACATAGAAGCCTAGTGCAAACAAAGCTGTGCCCAGTAATCCTATGGCCCAAGCGGGAATTCCGGCTGGCCCCTCGGCAATAGTAGCGGGGTAAATAATATACGACTGGGGCGAGGGAGCCTTTAAATTAGACTGCAGGCGTTCTTTACGCAGCTTTAATTCGTTTACAGCAACTACTTCAGAACCGTATAATCGCTCGTACTTAAAAACTTCCGAAGCTAGGGCCAATGAATCCTCTACCGCTTCAAATCGCAAAGAGTCTAAACGCTCTTGCAGCAGAAGCATTTCTTTTTGAGTTTCCTTTAAATTGGCATTAACAAAGTCCAATGATTGCCCCACATTTTGCACCAGCATAATTTGCTTTAGAGAGTCGGTTATGCTTACCACCGCATTCGCCATTTCGGCAGAAAGTTCCGGACTATGACTGGTAGATAATTCTACAAGTACTGCTCCATTGCGTGTTTTGGAAATTTCCATTTCGAAATCCACTTCGGGATAGGAAGCTTTTAAGCTTTCTTCTGCTCGGGGCGAGCGCATGAGCTCCATGTGGGCATCAACTTCAGCGGGGGTACCAAAGCCAATTCCATTTTGTTGGATTTGCTTTTCCAGAAAAGTAAGGGGCACAAAAAGTGCAATATCCGACTGATAATGGGCCGGACGAAAAAGCCCCAGCACAAATAAGAGGAGCCCAGCCAGCAGACTCATTATTAGTTGGTTTTTAGTCATGAATGAAGTTTTTAGCATGATAATGCTTCAGCACCTGATCTTGGAAACTATTGGGAAAATAGGCGGAAGATTGCGGGCTGGTTTCAAAGTGAGATTCCGCTTTCGGCTTTTGGCGTTCCACGTGTTCTTCAAATCTTTTACGGCACCATTCTTCAAATTTATCGCCTAAAATTCGGTCTAATAGTTTTTCAAGCTTGCTGTTTCTATGTTCCTCCGGCGCATGCTCCGGAATAGTAGCATTTGGGAAATACCTGAAAATCCAAGGGTTTGCACGATAGAGATCGGCTAAGTAGGCTGGGTTTTGCAAAGCGACAATCGACACCATCTCCGTTGCGATGTATATGTTCTCCCGCTTAAAGTGCAGGAAGCGTTCATCGCGGAGCAAATTTATGCAGAAGTACTTTTTAGAATTTAGAAGGAAAAGCTTTTTGAAGGCCATCAAAAGGAATTTGGCCGTCCACACTCTTTTAGCAGCCGTTATTAGGAAGTAGTCAATATCATCGTCTTTTCCCCGCAAGCCTTCTTTGGAAAGAGACCCCGAAAGGTAAACTGCACGTACAAAGGGGAAGGCCGCAATAAGCTTACTCATTCGGCGAGCAATTTTCAACCAGCGAGCATTTAATTTCTGATGATTAATGCGCGCTCCCAAACTCTCTTCCTCAAGGGCATAAAATCCCTCCTTTTCCATTACTCGACCAGCGGAAACTTCCTGATTTAGCTTTTGCTCTAATTCTGCCATGCTCACTTTTTCCCCTAAAAAGCAGTGCAGTTCGTCCAAGCTAAGAGCATGTTTGAAATATTGGAAATACCATAGGGAATGCTGAATGGCATCCTCTAATCCTGTTCTCGGACTTATGCTTATGGTATCGGTATTCATTTTTAATAGCTCGGTAAAAATCCGAGTTCCCCTTCCTTAATTCTAATTTCCTCTAGTCTCTCAACGAGAGAATTGTACCCAAAGTTTGGTCTGCAAGCTCTATAAATTCCACCAAACTGCCTGAGAATTGGCGCTTTAGCTTTCAACAAAAAGCAGTTTTTATAAAGAATGAAGCTTTTTGAAGATGCATTTACAAAAGCGGAGTAAGGAAAATTAAATATTGTCGTGATTGAGGGTATAGAGAATCGCAGGCTTGTGAAGCACGCCCGTTTGCTTCTGATTGGTAGCGCTTACCAGTTTCTCTTTTAGGATCTTTTTGCGGAAGTTCCGCTTATCGAGCTCCTTACCTAAAATAATCTCGTATAGCTTTTGGATATGACCTAAAGTGAAGAGTTCCGGCAAAAGCTCGAATCCAGTGCGGTGATTCACAAAATCATCACGCAAGCGATCTAGGGCCTCATTTAAAATTTTGTTGTGGTCGAATGCCAAGGAGGGCATGCTCTCTAATTCTTGCCAAAATACCCTTTCGGCAAAAGAAGAAGCTTCTGGTTGAAATTCATCCATCTTTACTAGGGCCAAATAAGCAACCGTGATCACTCGCGCTTGGGGATTGCGACGATAACTCTTCAACCAATCTAAATCCTTGATATCACTTACCCGATTAGGATCACCAAAGGCCTTAAACTGGCGAAGGAAAATTCCCGAAATTCCGGTTATCTCTTCTAAAACCCGATTGGCCGCATCATCCAAACTCTCTTCATCTACAATAAGATCTCCGGGAAGGGCAAACTGCACCTTATCCTTATTAGCCATTTTTTGTTCGATAAGTAGAACATTCAGTTTTTCATTATCGAAACCGAATACTACACAATCCACCGAAACATTAGGATTGATATTTTTAAGTGCGTCAGTCACCTTTGATGGTCTTGGTTAGTAGCTTGATTTTGCCTGATGAAAATAAGAAAATATTCCCCAAGTGTAAAAAATACACTAAGTTTGTATTGATAGTTTGAACAGATGGCAAAGGAAATAAATTCTATTGGAGTTTTAACCTCTGGGGGAGATGCCCCGGGAATGAATGCCGCTATACGTGCGGTAGTTAGGGCCGGAAATCATTACGGTAAAAAGGTCTTCGGGATTTACGAAGGCTATCAGGGAATGATCGAAAATCAGATTCTAGAACTTAATGCCCGCTCCGTAAAAGGTATTCTAAACCGTGGTGGCACGGTATTGAAATCTTCCCGATCTGAAGAATTTAAAACCAAAGAAGGCCGTAAAAAAGCCTACGAAAATATTCGTGCCCGCGGCATTGACGCCTTAGTCTTAATTGGTGGCAACGGAACATTTACTGGAGGAATGTACTTCAGTGAGGAGTTTGATATTCCAGTAATGGGTTTACCGGGGACCATCGACAATGACCTTTCGGGAACTGATTTCACTATTGGATTCGACACTGCCTGTAATGTGGTAACCGACTGTGTAGATAAAATCCGCGACACCGCCGAATCTCATAATCGCCTATTCTTTGTAGAGGTAATGGGTCGCGACTCAGGCTTTATCGGTCTTAGAGCAGGTTTAGCTTCTGGGGCCCTAGACGTTGTTCTACCCGAAGAGGAGCAACCCATGGAAGATCTTTTCCATGAATTAGAGCGTGGTGCATCGAATAATAAAACCAATCGCATCATCATTGTAAGCGAGGGCAACAAGATGGGCAGCATTTACGAAATCGCGGAAGCGGTAAAAGCCAAATACCCGCAATGGGAATCTAAAATCACCATTTTAGGTCACCTGCAAAGAGGAGGCTCTCCTACTTGTACCGACCGCGTTCTTTCGAGTCGTTTAGGGGTGGCAGCTATCGAATCACTAATCGAAGGTCGCCGCAATGAAGCAATCGGCATCGTAAACAACAATCTTCAATATACCCCATTCGAGGAAGCTATACGTAGTAAAGCAAAAATCGACATGGAACTCAACCGAATACTCAAAATATTAGCTACTTAATCTTATAAAATCATGACAAAAATTGCCATTAACGGCTTTGGCCGTATCGGACGTTTAAGCTTCCGTAACCTTATCCAAAAAGATGGAGTTCAGGTGGTAGCAATCAATGATCTTACCGATGCGAAAACCCTGGCGCATCTTTTAAAATACGATTCTATTCACGGCCGCTTTCCACATGCGGTTAGTTTAGATGGCGATACCCTAGTAGTAGGTGATCATCGCATTAAATTACTAGCTGAGCGCGATCCTAAAAACCTTCCTTGGAAAGCCATGGAAGTGGATTTAGTATTAGAATGTACTGGTATCTTCCGCTCGGCCGAAACTATGGATTACCACCGTCAGGCTGGAGCCAAAAAAGTACTACTTAGCGCGCCTGCTAAGGGCGATGTTAAAACCGTAGTTATGGGAGTTAACGACGAAGAGCTTAGCGCTGCTGACGTGCTCGCCAGCAATGCCTCTTGCACCACCAACTGCCTAGCACCGATGGCCAAAGTATTGCATGAAAAATTTGGTATCGTAAAAGGATTTATGACAACCACCCATGCTTACACCGCCGATCAGCGTTTACAAGATTCTCCGCACAGCGATTTACGTCGTAGCCGTGCCGCCGCTTTAAGCATTATCCCCACCACAACTGGAGCTGCTAAAGCCGTTGGCTTAGTGCTTCCCGAATTAAAAGGTAAGCTCGATGGTTTCGCCATGCGGGTGCCTACCCCAACTGGTTCGGTAACCGACCTTACCGTGGAGCTTAGCAAAGAAGCTAGCGTAGAAGAAATTAATGCCGCAATTAAAGCCGCTGCAGATTCTTATTTGGAAGGTATTCTAGAATACACCGAAGATCCAATTGTATCTGCCGATATCGTTAGCAGCCCTTATAGCTGTATTTTTGACGCCGCTTTAACCAATGTAAATGGCAATATGGCCAAGATCGTTGGATGGTATGATAATGAAGCCGGATACTCTGCCCGACTGGCTGACATGGCTATTAAAATGGCAAACATGTAAGGTGTTAAGCCAACCAAACAGTTTTTTATGATATACCTCGCAGAAAGCGGCAGCACCAAGTGCGATGCCGTATTCTTGACCAACGAGGGGGAAGAAATTAAGCGTATCCGCACCATTGGTTTTAACCCCTATTTCCACGATGAGCAATTCGTGGCCCGTGAGATCATTAAAGTGCCAGAGATTGCTGAACTCGGTGGACAAGTAGATCAAGTTTATTTTTATGGAGCTGGCTGCTCTACCGCCGAACTTAATGCGGTAATTGCACAAGGCTTAAAGGCTGGATTCCCCAATGCCGAAATTCAGGTAGGACACGACCTAAAAGCCTCTGCCTATGCCACCTGGAATGGAGTTCCTCAAATTACCTGCATCTTAGGTACGGGCAGTAATTGCGTGTATTACGATGGCGATAAACTAAGAGCAGGTCGCTCGGGATATGGTTTTATAATTGGTGATGAAGGCTCTGCAAGTTATATCGGTAAACGCTTGGTGAGCGCCTACCTTTATAGGCAAATGAGCGATAAACTTTGTCGTGAATTTGAAGAGACTTTTGGCGTAGATGAAGAAATTATCCGCGAACGTGTTTATGCCCCACATGGTGCTAATGTTTTCCTTGGAAGCTTTGCCCCATTTGCGCATAAGCATATCCAAGACCCTTTCTTTTATCAGATCGTTTTTAACGGTTTCCGCGAATTTGTGGAAACTCAAGTACTCCCTTTTCCACAATCCCAAAAGGTTCCTATTAGCTTTGTAGGATCGATAGCTTATCATTTTGAATCTGTTTTAATGGATGTCCTCGACTTTTTCGATCTTCAGGCCGGGAAAGTAATCCGTCGTCCAGTAGATGGATTAATCGATTACTACCGACGCTACATTATGAACTACCAGAAAGTTAAGCATGGCAACCATTAAGGGATTTATTTTCGACCTCGACGGGGTGATTGTTGATACCGCTAAATTTCACTTTAAGGCCTGGCATCGACTAGCCCAGGATTTAGGAGTTGATTTTTCGGAAGCAGAAAACGAGCAACTAAAAGGCGTAAGTCGAAAAGAATCACTGGAGAAAATCCTCGAATGGGGAAATATCAGCTTGGAGCCCGCGGAATTTGAAAAACGCATGGCTCAGAAAAATGAATGGTATTTAGAGTTTGTTCGTGAAATGGGACAGGAAGAAGCATTACCTGGTGCTAAAGACTTCCTTAATGAATCGCGCAAACTCGATTTAGCAATAGGCTTGGGCTCGGCCAGTAAAAATGCGCCCTTAATTCTCGACCTTTTAGAGGTCACCCCTTTGTTTCAAACCATCATCGATGGCACCAAGGTGAGCAAATCCAAACCCGACCCGGAGGTCTTCCTCAAAGGAGCCGAAGAACTCCAAATCGCTCCTCAAAGCCTAGTGGTATTCGAAGATTCCATCGCCGGAATTGAAGCCGCAAATCGCGGTGGATTCCGCACGGTGGGAATCGGCAGTAAAAACATTCTCAAAGACGCAGAGATCGTAGTAAGCGGACTAGATAAAATTAGCCCCGTGGAAGTGATCAACCAACTGAATTTTTAGGCTTATGCATAATAAGTATTTGGTAACCGACGAATGGCGGATTATTGAAAACCGCTGGAACCCCGAGCTACACCAAGGTTCCGAATCCCTCTTTAGTATTGGTAATGGCTTTATGGGCCAAAGAGCAAACTTCGAAGAAGACTACAGTGGTCAAAGTTTGCAGGGAAGCTACCTTGGAGGTGTTTATTATCCCGATAAAACTCGCGTAGGTTGGTGGAAAAACGGTTACCCCGAATACTTTGCTAAGGTGCTAAATTCGGTCAACTGGATTGGTATCCGCTTTGAAATTAACGGCGAGATTCTCGATCTGGCGAAAGCCAAAGTATTAGACTTTCACCGCGAACTGAACATGCAAGAGGGCGTGCTTTACCGCAATTTTAAGGTAGAGCTTTCTTCAGGACTAAGCTTTAAAGCAGAAGTTAGTCGCTTTATCAGCATGCAGCGCAAAGAAATAGGCGCTATTCAATATTCTTTCCAAGTAGAAGGTGGTGATGCAGAAGTGAAAGTGACTCCCTATTTGGATTTCGATGTGGTGAACCACGATTCCAATTACGATGAAAAATTCTGGGAAGGCATTAGTCAAACCGCCGATGAAACCAGCTCCCAGGTAAAGGCCCGCACCCGAAAATTAGATTTCGAAGTTAGCGCCGCCACCCAATTTAAGCTTCTAGAGAATGGCACTGCCTTTAGCGCGAATAGTGAAAGTAGTAGCCGCGACAAATACGCCGAAAGCTGCCTTACCTTTAAAGCTCATGAAGGTTCCATTTATCAACTTCAAAAGTTCGCAGCTATTTGCTCCTCTTTTCATTTTGGAAAGGAAATGCTGGACCAAAAAGCGAAAGATTTAGCCGCCGAAGCCACTGAGCTTGGTTTTGAAGCTTTATTGAAGGAACAAAAATCGGATTGGACCCGCCGTTGGGAACAAAGCGATATTATTATTGATGGAGATGCCGAAGCCCAACAGGGTATTCGCTTTAACATCTTCCAATTAACCCAAACTTATACCGGTGAGGATGCCCGATTAAACATCGGCCCAAAAGGTTTTACCGGTGAAAAATACGGCGGCTCAACTTATTGGGATACCGAAGCTTATTGCTTGCCGTTTTACATGGCTTCCGCCGGAAAAGAGGTAGCAAGAAACTTATTGGTTTACCGCTATAACCATCTGCCAAAAGCGATAGAAAACGCTGAAAAATTAGGCTTTACTAATGGTGCGGCTCTCTATCCTATGGTAACCATGAATGGCGAAGAATGCCATAATGAATGGGAAATCACCTTTGAGGAAATACACCGTAATGGCGCCATCGCTTATGCCATTTTTAACTACACTCGCTATTTTGGTGATGAAACTTATTTGGCCGAATATGGCCTAGAAGTGCTTATCGGCATTGCGCGTTTTTGGGCTCAACGCTTTAATTGGAGCGAAGCCAAACAGCAATATGTAATGCTTGGCGTTACCGGACCGAATGAGTACGAGAACAACGTTAACAATAACTGGTACACCAATTACCTTGCGAAGTGGTGTATCGAATATGCCGCTGAAGTTTATAAAAAGGTGGAGGCGAATGACCCATCTGCCCTTGAGCGAATTAAAAGCAAAGCCAATTTTAACAGCACAGCAGAATTAGAGCATTGGCAGGAAATCACCGCCAAGGTGTATTTACCAAGCGATGCCGAAAAGGGAATTGTGCTTCAGCAAGAAGGCTTTTTGGATAAGGAACAGCGAATGGCTGATGACCTACCCATCGAAGAGCGTCCTATAAACCAACATTGGAGTTGGGACCGTATTTTGCGATCCTGTTTTATTAAGCAAGCCGATGTTTTACAAGGCTTCTACTTCTTCGAAGATCATTTTAGCGAGGAAGAACTACGTCGCAACTTTGAGTTTTACGAACCTCGTACCGTGCATGAAAGCTCACTTTCGCCTTGTGTGCATGTAGTGCAAGCCGCGAAGTTAAACATGATGGACAAGGCTTATGAGATGTACCTCCGCACTAGTCGCCTAGATTTAGACGATTACAATCGCGAAGTACATGAAGGCTTGCACATCACCTCCATGGCCGGAACCTGGCTAAGTGTGGTAGAAGGCTTTGGTGGCATGCGCGTTAAAAACGGACAATTACATTTCAATCCACGTTTACCCGAGCATTGGCACTCCCTTTCCTTTAAAATCAATTTCCGCAATTCGGTTTTACAAATCGAATTGAGTAATAGCAATCATAAGATTGAGAAGTTGAGTGGTGAGCCAGTAGAAGTTTTGGTACACGGAGAGACAATAAGTCTTTAAAATTGGCCTTGGACGCAAGAAGCACCGCTCTGCTTCAAAGCCACTTAAAAAACTACTTCAGAGATATTCCCGCTGGGGAAGTTCAACTGCGTGATGATCGCCTTGGAAGACATTGGCATGAAAAAATTGCCGCTTTCCAATTAGCGTCTTGTCCTGTAAGTCAGGCTTTTTACCAATTAGCTATGGGCCATAATCCCTCCACCTATAAGGGAGATGAATTACCAGTAGAGAATGTTACTTGGCAAGAAGCGATTCAATTTTGTAATCGTTTATCTGCCTTTCAAAACCGGACTCCTTGCTACATTAAATCCGAATCTGACTATATATTTAAGGCCGAGGCCAATGGATTCCGGCTCCCAACAGAAGCGGAATGGCAATATGCTTGTCAGGCTGGAAACACAGCAGTGCGTTATGGCTCCTTGGATGAGATCGCTTGGTATAAATCTAATAGCCAACAAAGCACACATCCAGTCGGATTAAAAAAGGCCAATGCCTGGGGACTGCACGATATGCTGGGTAATGTTTGGGAATGGTGCTCTGATATTTACGATGAAGAAGTATATGGCTCCTATCGTATTATTCGGGGTGGTGGCTGGGCCGATGAAGCGCGCGGCGTACTAGCGACCAATCGGAGACGTAGTCATCCTAAAAGCTTTAAAATCGACGATTTAGGTTTTAGAATTGCCCTCAACCAAGACTAGTAGTTTTTAGAATTTTTATAAGTCTATCTTTAAGCTTCTGATACAAAACAAGTTTATAAGTGTACATTTTACACATATGATTATATTTGTGCTGATCAACCTACTATGAAGCGACTAAACCTCTTACTGTTAGGCTTGGCTTTTGCCTTTTCCGCGAAAGCTCAAGTGGCCTTGGGCGGCTTATACACGCCCGTTTACCTTAAGGCTGATACCACCGAAATTATACTCCGCGACTATTTAGTAGATCGCAAGGCCGAAAGCATTGAAATTCCAGAGGGCTTAAAGAACATTAGCACCGATGAGGAGCGTATAATCTTAGTAGGAAGCCCTAAGCTTAAAATGACTAGTTTAAAGATCACCACTAGCAATGGGGTAGAATCTCTGGTTTTAATTAAATCGGCAGCAAAAGAAATCAGCTTTAGCTATAGTCGAAAAGATCTTGGTAAGAACAAAGACGTGCGTTTAATAGGCGCCTTTAATAATTGGAACCGCGGCTCAAAGCCGATGGAATACCGCAAAGGAGCATACCACCAAAAACTTTTACTGGAACCCGGTCGCTACGAATACAAACTATACGTAGATGGTGCCGAAATGCTCGCCCCCAATGCAGAAGAGAAGGTTCCGAATGGCATGGGTAGCTTTAATAATATCCTAATTGTTCCCGGCGATTCTATTAATCCTGCTCCTTATAGTCTTAGTGAGGAAGAAGGATTTATAGCGGTAAAACATCAGGCCCCAGCCGGCAACCTAAAGGTATTATGGAATAACAGGGAGTTAATGGTTCCTTGTAAAAAAATGATGCCTCCCACCTGTTTAATCCGCATCCCTGAAGAGGCCAAAAGTATTAAGCGTTCCTATATCCGCATCTACCAATACTTGGGCGAGAATAAAGGTCGCGACCAATTAATTCCTCTCGAATACGGTAAGGTGATTCGCGATGCCCAGGACCTCAACCGCGGCGATTGGCATTTAGCGAGTATGTACTTTATTATGGTGGACCGTTTTGTGAATGGCGACCCTAATAATGATGAGCCGGTGCAAGACAGCACTATTCACCCAAAAGCCAATTATCAGGGTGGCGATTTAGCGGGTATTAGCGCCGAAATTGCAGCCGGCTATTTTAAAGATTTAGGTATTAACAGTATTTGGATTTCTCCCATTTCTCAAAACCCCACCGATGCCTGGGGCTATTGGAATAAAGGAAAAGTGAAAAGTACCTTTTCGGGATATCATGGCTATTGGCCGATAAGCAATATCCGCATCGACTATCGCTTTGGCAATCCTACGGTCTTCCGCAATTTATTGGATAGCGCGCACGATCAAGACTTTAATGTGATTTTAGATTATGTAGCCAATCACGTGCATATCAATCACCCTATTTACCAAGAACATAAAGATTGGGCCACAAATCTCTATCTGCCAGATGGCACTAAGAACACCGAAAAATGGGATGAGCAAAGGCTTACTACTTGGTTCGATGATCATTTACCCACCTTGGATTTACGTCGCTACGAAATTGTAGACCCCATGGTAGACTCGGCCTTATTTTGGCTAGAGAATTACGAATTAGATGGCTTTCGCCATGATGCCACCAAACATATCGACGAGCTGTATTGGCGCACTCTTACCTATCGCATCCGAAAATTAAACCGTGAAAATCCCACCTACCAAATTGGTGAAACTTATGGCAGCCCTGGTTTAATAAACAGCTATATTTCTACCGGCATGTTAGATGCCCAGTTCGATTTTAACCTTTATGATGCTGCCGTAACCACCTTTGCCAAGAGCGAGAATGCGGAAAATTTGAAATCCGTTTTAGAGGCTGGTCTTAATACCTATGGCTACAATCATTTAATGGGTAATATCTCCGGTAATCAAGATCGGGCACGTTTTATTTCCTATGCCAATGGCGATGTTCAATTTAATGAAGACTCCAAATTAGCCGGCTGGGATCGTGAAATTCCAGAAGCGGGCCCTACCGCCTTTAAAAGGCTGGCGATGTTGCATGCCTTTAACTATTCGGTTCCCGGTATTCCCTGCATTTACTACGGTGATGAAATTGGTTTACCTGGCGCTAATGATCCCGATAATCGTCGCATGATGCACTTTGGTGATTGGAATAAAAACGAGCAATTACTATTTAATCAAGTAGCGGAACTAAACCAATTACGCAGCACCGAACTTCCTTTAATTTACGGAAGCACCGAAATTTATGTGGAAGGCTCTCTTATTCTTATTCGTCGCAATTATTTCGAGCAGTCCATATTGGTGGTTTTCAATCTTTCGGAAGAAGAACAAAAAATTAGCCTCCCTTTTGAGATGGAGCTCAAACGCAGTTTAAATACAGTCCGTAATGGATTAATCAACGATGGTCAAGAACGCCTTGGCCCCGCCCCCATAAAGGGATTATCCTATCAAATTTTTGCCAACTATTAAGCCTCAATCATGAAGAAGTTTCTAAGTTTAATTGCCATCGGTGGACTATTTGTCGCCTGTAATAATCCTGCTCCTTCGGAGAATAGCGATACTAATGCTGCCGATAGCACAGCAGTTGCAGAAAGTCCCTATGTAAAGAGCACCGAAGCTTGGGCCAACAATGCCACCATTTATGAGCTTAATATTCGCCAGTATAGCGAAGAAGGTAGCATCAATGCTGTAAAGGATCATTTAGATCGCTTACAGGATTTAGGCATAAAAATAATTTGGGTAATGCCCGTTCAGCCTATCGGTAAAATGAATCGCAAGGGTGAAGAAGGTAGCTACTACTCCATTTCCAATTACCATGAGGTAAATCCAGAGTTTGGAAATATGGAAGACTTTAAAACCTTGGTACAGGAGGCGCATGCCCGTGATATGAAAGTGATTTTGGACTGGGTTGCTAATCACACCGCATTTGACCATCCTTGGACTAAGGAGCATCCAGAGTGGTACACCCGCGATAGCTTAGGAAATATTATTCCACCGGTAGCGGATTGGAGTGATGTGGCCGACTTAAACTATAATGAGCAAGGTTTATGGAAAGCAATGCGCGAGGAAATGAAGTTTTGGGTCAAAGAGGCTGATATTGATGGCTTCCGTTGCGACGTAGCCATGATGGTTCCCATGGAATTTTGGAATGGCGCTCGTCAGGCTCTCGATTCGATCAAGCCCGTATTTATGTTAGCTGAGGCTGAAGGTCCTGAGTTTCATAGTGCCGCTTTCGATATGACTTATGGCTGGGAGAATCACCATATTTTTAATGAGATCGCTAAAGGCGAGATGGACTTTCATCACCTCAATGAATTCCTAATGAAGGAGGATTCGCTTTATGCTGATGAAGATCTGCGTATGAATTTCATTACCAACCATGATGAGAACAGTTGGAACGGAACTGTTGCGGAGCGTATGGGTGAGAATGGTCAAAATTTCTATGCTCTTTGCGTAGGCTTAAAACGCGCCATGCCTCTTATTTACAGCGGCCAAGAAGCTGGATTAAACAAGCGCTTGGAATTCTTTAAACGCGATCCGATTACTTGGGGCGATACCAGTTTGTACGGTTTTTACCGCAGCATGACTGCCTTAAAGGCCAATCACCCTGCATTAGCGAATGGTGCCGATCAGAGTGATGTGGAAATCATTAAAACTGGAAACGATAAGGTATATGCTTTCCATCGTCAAAAAGGGGAAGCTCAAATTGCCTTTTACATCAATTTTGGAGATAAGCCAGTAAGCGTAGATCTGAGCACTGCTTGGAAGAATAATGCTAGCGCCAAAGATTTTCGCACGGGCGAAGAGATCGACCTAAATAGTAGTCATGAAATCGCCGCGCATCAACACCTTATCTTAACCAACCTCTAATTTATGAGCGCCCAAAATAATGTCGGTACCGTCGAAAAACCCAAATTAGGCTTAGGTTCAATTATAAATCTCAGCATGGGATTTATGGGCATCCAAATGGGATTTGGATTGCAGAATGGTAATGCAAGCCGAATCTTAGCCAATTACGGGGCTGATGTGCATGAGCTCAGTTGGTTTTGGATTGTTGCCCCTCTGACCGGTTTAATCGTTCAGCCTATAATTGGCCACATGGGTGATAACACTTGG
The DNA here is from genome assembly GCA_950073045.1 of uncultured Flavobacteriales bacterium. Classification (GTDB taxonomy): domain Bacteria; phylum Bacteroidota; class Bacteroidia; order Flavobacteriales; family Schleiferiaceae; genus Croceimicrobium. The sequence continues at coordinate 13,353 of CATMQD010000047.1, forward strand.
GGTAAACTTGGGCGCAGAAAACCCTATTTTCTTATTGGAGCAATCTTAGCATCTTTAGGTCTCATTTTTCTACCTAACTCCAATATTATTGCTGGTGAAAGCATGGCCGCGATGGAATTCCTTGGAATCTCTGCCATACTGTGGTTAGGGATTGCATTCCTAGCTCTTATGGATGTTTCCTTTAATATCTCAATGGAACCTTTCCGTGCTTTGGTTGGAGATATGCTCCCAAAAAGCCAAGGAACCTTAGGCTTTAGTGTTCAAACCATATTAATCGGCTTAGGTGCAATACTTGGATCTTTCTTACCATGGATTCTACACAATTGGTTTGATATTGCTAATGTAGCCCCAAGTGGCTCGGTTGCCCCCAATGTAGTTTGGTCCTTCTACATCGGTGCAATAATCTTAATGCTTACCATTCTTTACACTATTATTACTACTAAGGAATATCCACCTGAAGAATTTAATCGCTATCAAGGGAAAAAAAGCAGCGATTCTCTTGAGAAAACTCCTATGAGCGAAATATTTGTCGATGCATGGAAAATGCCTAAACGAATGAAACGCTTGGGGCTAGTTCAGTTTTTCTCATGGTTTGCCCTCTTTACTATGTGGGTGTTTACTACCGTAGGAATTTCCCAAAATGCCTACAAAGTGGAAGTGAGTGAGGCTGATTATCAAATTGCTCTAAATGCCATGCAGACCTTACCAATACCAGCTGACCCAGAAGAAGCCAAGGATCAAGAAGAAATGATTGCCGATTTCAAGAATAGGACAGCAAAAGATGGTCTTTACTTTGTAAACTCTAGTCAGGCAGGGTTTATCAGCAATGGTTTAATCTATAAGGATGAAGAACTGGATAAAGAAGTTCGAAAAGAACTTGCCCTCAAAAAGGACCTATTTAAAACGGAACTACAAAATGAGTCAGAGTATAGCTTCAATAATCCAGAAGTTCTAAACTTCTTAGTTAGTAATGACTTAAACCTGAGTGAGGCGGCCACCGCAAGCTTGCGCTATAAATTCGTGAAATCTCAGCATGAAAAAGGGGGCGATTGGACAGGTGTTCTTTTTGGTACTTATAATGCCATAGCAACGGCCTTTGCTTTTTTACTAACGTTTATCGCTAGAAAAACCAGCCGAAAGCTAGTACATATTATATCGCTACTCGCCGGAGGAATTGGCCTTATCTCCTTAAACTTTATTCATGATCCTTCTCTGATGCTGTACTCCATGATTGGTGTTGGCTTAGCTTGGGCCAGTATCTTGACTATGCCTTATGCCTTACTCATCGATAGTCTACCACCCGCAAAAATGGGTGTATACATGGGTATCTTCAACTTCTTTATCGTTATTCCACAAATCATCAATGCTGTAATTGGTGGACCAATTGTACACGCATTTTTTAATGATTATGCAATCAACTACCTCGCCTTTGGTGGAGTACTCTTTATACTCGCAGCTATCCTAACCTTACGCATCAAGGAGCCACTGTTTAATGAAGCTCAAAAATTAGAAGCAGAAGCCGCGGCCTAAATACCCGGCTTTTGCTTATTGCTAAACATTCGAATAGACATAGGCTCTAAGCTCAATGCCTGAACGGGATTCATGTCTTCATCCAAAAGAGTATTGGCTGGCCATACTTCCTCAAAGCGACTAAGGTCTACCTTTCGGTCCTGTTCGGGATGGGTATTTACAATTACCATTAAGGTTTCGCTTTCGCTGATGCGGAAATAGGTATACACATCATTTTCGGGTACAAAATGGAGAAAGCGACCATTCGCAATGGCATCGCTTTGGGCCCGCCATTTTAGGAGTTCGCGGATATAAGTATTGATCTCCGCTTCATCACCAATTAAAACCTCAGCGTCAAATTTATTGAGGCTGTCACCGGCAAAACCTCCGGGAAAATCTTCACGAATAACACCGTGGTGCTCGGTTTCCTTCATCAGTATTTCGGTACCATAATAAGTACATGGAATTCCGCGCATAGTATATAAAACTCCTAAAGCCACCTTCAATTTAGCCAAGTCTTGATGCAGTTCCCCAAAAATTCGAGGCTCATCATGATTGTCGATAAAAGTGATCAGTTGATCTGGATTTTCATACAGATAATCAGCCGCAAGGCGATAGTACAATTTAGCAATACCATTATTCCAACCTTGAGTTTGATCTAAGCTCTCCTTTAAGGCATATCTAAACTGAAAATCGGTTACGGCGTCTAATTTCGAATCGTTTGGATTATGGGGATTACCACCGGCGAAATAAGATTGAATTTCAGGATGATGGACCCAGATTTCACCGAACATAAAGAAGTTTGGTCGCTCTAATTTTATCCGTCGCGCCAGTTCTGCCATAAAGGTTTGGTCAGGGTAGGCATAGGTATCTATCCGGAAGGCATCAATGCCAAATTCTAAAATCCACCAGAGCGAATTCTGAATAAAAAAAGTAGCAAACTGCGCTTGCTTTTGATTAACGTCTGGCATGTGATCATCAAACCAACCTTCGCTAAATTTCTTTTTATCCGCTTCGGAAGCATGTGGATCCATCACATTTACTGCTCGGAAATTGCTGCGGGTCTTCATCATATCAAAATGAAAGAATGAGGAATCCGGCGGATCAAGGTGAAACAAATGCTGGGAGCCTACATGATTGTAAACTACGTCCATCACCACTTTCATTCCGCGCTCATGAGATTGATCTACATAATCTCCATACAGCGCTAAATCTCCCAAACGTGGATCAATATTATAATGATCTGTTATCGCATAACCGTGATAGCTCTCTTTAAACTCGTCATTAGTTTGCAAGGGTGAAGCCCAAGTAGCAGTGAAACCTAAATCCTGGATATAATCAAGTTTATCAATAATCCCCTGTAAGTCGCCGCCATGTCGACCAAAATCATGCTCTCTACCGTATTTAGTTTCGTTCATGCCGGCCACCTTATCATTACTGGGGTCACCATTGGCGAAACGATCGGCAGTAATAAGGTAAATCGCATCCGAGGGCTTTAATGGCTCCGGCCGATGGGCATGGGCCTCTTTTAATTTATAAGTGTAGCGCTTACCGTTGATCTTAATTTTTAGACTCTTTTCAGAAAACTGCGCAAGGTCTAAATCGATAAAAAGGTAATGATCATTAGCCTGCTCTTCTCCCAAATAGTAATGTTTGTAAGGAATGTCAGCATCCAGATCCAGCTTTGGGTCCTCACCAAAACC
>CATMQD010000048.1 GCA_950073045.1 uncultured Flavobacteriales bacterium
TACCACCAACGATATCGAATACGAACATCTAATTGATGGTTTCTTTAACACCTACCTCCAGCTTATAGAAAGCGATGAACCTTCGCCCGGAGGAACGCGACAGATTTAGGCTTCTAATTTATCCCGCCAAGGAATATTTGCATTTTGTATTATTGTACTTAGTACCATAAGCCAAACAAATGCAATCTCTCGATTATGTAATCATTGGAATTTACTTCCTTTTAATTTTTGGAATCGCCGCCTGGGTAACTCGTTCTCAAAGAGGTAAAAAGGCAGATTCTTTGGTTTATTTTCTTGGTGGTTTTAATTTGGGTTGGTTTGCCATTGGTGCTAGTTTGTTTGCATCCAATATTGGTAGTGAACATCTTATCGGATTATCGGGAGCCGGTGCTCGTGGGGCTTTTCCAGAGGCGCAATTCGAAATTTTGGCCGCTTTAATTCTTTTGTTGCTCGGTTGGGTATTTGTTCCCTTTTACCTCCGCTCGGGAGTTTATACCATGCCGGAGTTTTTAGAAAAACGCTACAATCGTGGTGCTCGTTCTTACCTTTCGGTAATCTCCATAATCTCTTATGTTTTAACCAAAATATCCTTTACCATTTTTGCTGGTGCCTTGGTATTTGAGGTTTTACTAGGAATTCCATTTTGGACCGGGGCCATCATCACGGTAGTAGCAACAGGAATTTATACGGTGTTAGGTGGACTAAAAGCGGTGATTTATACGGATATGATCCAAAGTCTAATTTTCATTTTAGGTGGCATTGCCGCTACATGGTTTGGCTTAGAGGCCATTGGCGGCTGGGATAAGGTAATTATTGCCATAGAAGACAATGCCCCCGAAGCCGATACCTTTATGAGTTTATGGAGAAACAAAGATTACCCGTGGACGGGAGTACTGCTAGGAGCGCCAATTTTAGGAGTATGGTATTGGTGCACTGACCAATTTATTGTGCAAAGAGTTTTATCGGCCAAGGATATCCCCACTGCTCGTAAAGGAACTATTTTTGGAGGATTCTTAAAGCTCCTGCCTCTTTTCATTTTTGTTTTCCCTGGAATAATAGCTTATGCCCTTTCGGTAACAGAATTTCCAGGCTTATTCACCATCGAAAATCCTTTAACGGGAGAAGTACGCAGCACCACCGATGCGGCGCTTCCAGCTTTAATCCTTAAAGAGATGCCCACGGGTATTAAAGGATTAATTGTGGCTGGCTTTTTAGCCGCCTTAATGAGTTCTCTATCTAGTGTATTTAACAGCACCTCTACCCTATTCACCATCGATTTTTATCAGAAATGGCGTCCCAATGCCTCTGAAAAGGAATTGGTAAATATTGGAAGAATTGCTACGGGAGTTTTGGTTTTGATAGGCTTAGCTTGGATTCCGTTTATGCGCACCCTCACCGAAGGAGGCGGGATCTATAAATACCTCCAAAGTGTACAAGCTTATATTTCCCCTCCCATTGCAGCGGCCTTCTTGCTGGGGATATTTTATAAACGAATAAATGGCCAAGGAGCTCTAGCAGCTTTGTGGACGGGCTTTGTTTTAGGCATCGGACGTCTTGTACTGGAATTCCTTGCGCAACAGCAAAGTATTGTAATTGACTCTAATACCTTAATTGGAAGCTTGGTGAGCATGAACTTCTTGCATTATGCGATATTCCTATTTGTAATCAGCATTGCCATTATGGTATTGGTAAGCTTACGCTACCCCAGTCCCAATCTAGATTCTATGGAAGGTGACCCTCAAAGCGCAGTGCTCAAAAGCGGCTATACTAAAACCGACCTGCTTTGGACTGTTTTGCTAATAATGGCGGTAATTGCGCTTTGGCTTTATTTCTATTAAAAGTCGGCTTGCGCCGAGATGGTATTAATGGTATTAAAGTATTCGAATCTTAATTCACAAAACTCAATGCGCCTTGCTCCGTTGGGCAATTCGGTGATGTAGATTTCCTGACCATTTTCTACATTATAAGAATCCCAGGGACCTTTAATTCTTACTTGGGCTATAAAAGAACTATCCTTTTGATTTCGAAGTGCATCCATTCCCACGGTACGATAAACCCCTTGTTCAACCTTCCGTGTGTTCATATCTAAAATCACATCCAAGCCCGGGCTGAAAGTGTTTAATACTAAACCAATTTCGCCAAAGGTGGCTAAGGAAGCCCTTGCACCAGCAAAGTATATCTGCTCGTCGGTAGTTCCAATATCCTCATTAAACCAGCGTAAGGTATTTGCTGGAATAGCGCATGGCACCTCTGGAACACTATGTTTAGGTAATATAATTTCAAACACCTCCCCTAAATCAATTCCTCCCATATTGGAAGCCGCCATTGCTCGATAGTACAGCGTATCGCCTATAGAAGAAAAAGGCAATAATGCCGAAAATTCCCCATCGCCACCGGAACTTAAAACCTGACTGGTTTTTATATTTGGTCTAGCGTGATAGCTGTAACAAAATCCACGAATACTAGCTTGGTCATAAGTTCCGCCTTCACTGCGGCCCACTAGGCGAAGTATACCGTTTTCGGCAACTTCTGCACCAATAGTAATCGCCTTTGGCTTTCTAAACTCCTCCTCCTTTAAGCAAGCTACGCAAAGAAGCCAAACACCTAGAAATAAGAATAGCTTCTTCATATTAAAAAAGGTAAATCGCAGTAAATCGGGATTGTAAATAAGTCTGCTGAAAGGGACTTTCTCCAATAAGCTTTTGTGCTACACCAAAATCAAGGCTCCAGTAAATTCGGGAAGTATAATAGGCTACACCAATTCTGCCCATCATTATAGCATCCAAGAAGCTTTCTTCGCCTTGAAAGAACACTCGTCCATTATAACTGGCATATTTAATATCCCAAGCTTTAAAACCTATTCCTATGGAGACAAATGGACTAAACTGTCTTTTTGCAATAGGGTGGTATTCTACTTCAATCCCACCGCTGAGCATTTTTAGGCTTTCATAAAAGGTCCAAGCATCCTTTAGGCCTGGACCGACCGAGCTATGATTTTCATCTACATAAAAAGAAGCGATAGTATCGTAACGAGGAGAAAACAGAGCATAGCTTAAATCTGCACGATAGGCCAAATGATCCATATCATCTACGCTATGATTGGTGATGCCTATTTCAAACGCTGGTTTAAAATAATAGCCAAGACCATCATAATGATCAGTAATACTAGTACTTATTCCAACTTGGGCAATAGCGAATTTCCCACTTATTAGCAGGAATAAAAGGGCGAAGCAGAAATTTCTCATTCAGGTTTATTCTTATAGAAGGCCTTGTTTATTCATTTCAATTTCTAAAGCCTTGCGGAGTTCATTAGAAACTGGCCAAAGTGGTTGACGCATATAAGGTTCTATAACATCTTGCAAATCAAGGGCGGCTTTTACCCCACCAGGATTTCCTTCGGCAAAAAGCATATTGGTTAATTCATAAAGGGCATAATGCAAAGGTCGGGCTGCTGCTACTTCATCATTAAGGGCCTTACGCACCATCTCGGTGAAAACCGTTGGAAAAGCTTGTCCGCTTACGCTGATAACCCCGTCGCCTCCCATGGCAATCATGGCTAGCGTTAAATTGTCTTCACCGCTAATTACCAAAAAGTCTTTCGGGCGTTCATTAATAATCTTCATCACCTGATCCAAATCGCCACTGGCTTCTTTAATCCCAATAATATTATTGAAGTCCTTCGCTAGGCGCAAAGTGGTATCTGCGGTAATATTGCTGCCAGTTCGACCAGGTACATTATATAAAATTATGGGTAGTGGGCTATGCTCACTAAGCGATTTGTAATGCTGATAAATTCCTTCTTGAGTAGGTTTATTATAGTATGGAGAAACACTTAAAATAGCGCTCACACCACTGAGATCGCGGCTTTTCATTTCAGCGATCAAAGCTTGGGTATGGTTGCCACCGATTCCATAAACCACGGGAACACGGTTGGCATTGGCTTCGATTACTGCCTTTAATACTTGATCTTTTTCTTCTGTACTTAAGGATGGATTTTCTCCGGTGGTTCCCATCACCACTAGGTATTCTACTCCACCCTCAATACAATGACTAACCAAGCGCTCAATGGCGTTAAAGTCAATATTTAAATCCTTATCAAAAGGCGTAACCAGTGCTACGCCGGTCCCTTTAAATTCAGGCATTATTTGGCATTTATAAATTTCAACAAAGCTAAAACTTCTTTACGGCAGCTTTCCGATAATCCACTCTTTTCGCATTTCACCAGCATATCCGCCCAAGCTTCTTTTTGTGGATCAAAGGCCACTTTTAAGGAGGCGTTTACGCTTCGTGCCACTATTTCATGCACTGCTTCATTACCTCGACTTAAATCAATAAAGACTTCGTAATTATGCTGTATAAAAGAGCTGTAATCCTCACCTCGTGGTTTGGACCACCAGTTGCGATCATCTTTACAAATAGTAGGGCGCTGCCAGGAATCATCTAAGTTTTTACGTTTAATGGGCTGATAAGCCAGCAGTTCTACCTCCTTTCCTTCGGACTCGAGGATTTTTTGCCATGCTTCTATATCCTTTTCAAAGTTGGGAAGCACCTCAAAGTAAATCGCAATTCTTTGGGTAGAATCCCATCCCGGATAGTCTGTAGAACCGTGCAAGTTTAAATTGCGTATTTGACGCTCGCGAAACCAGGATATTAAACTCATAAGCCAATCATTTCAGCAAATTCATTTTCATCGATAATCTTAACACCTAGATCTTCCGCTTTCTTTCTTTTAGATGGCCCCATGCCCTCACCGGCCACGATCATACTGGTTTTACTCGATACAGAGCCAGTATTCTTACCGCCGTGTAATTCGATTAATTCCTTAATTTCCTTTCTACCAAAGCGTTCGAAGTTTCCTGAAATCACAATCGTTAATCCTTCTAATGATTTGGAAGCACCTTCTTGCTGCACCACTTCAAACTGTAAGCCTGCCGTTTTTAAACGCGCAATTAAGTCTTGATGCTCAGGCTTATCGAAATACTCCACTACAGACTGAGCAATGCGTTCTCCGATCTCATCTACTGATACCAGCTCTTCGGCACTTGCCTTCATTAAATGATCGATATGCTCAAAATGTCGGGCTAACTTTTTGGCGACGGTCTCACCCACATAGCGAATACCCAAAGCAAAAAGTACTCTTTCGAATGGAATTTCACGACTGGCGGCAATGCCAGCCACAATATTTTGGGCAGATTTCTCAGCCATCCTTTCTAGGGGCAGAATATCTTCCGCTTTAAGATCATAAAGATCTGCAATGTTATTTATGAGGCCAGCTTGTACAAATTGCTCCACCGTTTCAGAGCCCATGCCTTCTATGTCCATAGCCTTTCGGCTGATGAAATGCTGGATTCGTCCGCTAACTTGAGGCGGACATGATTCTTCGTTAGGACAATAATGAAGGGCTTCTCCTTCTAAGCGAATGAGTCCTGTGCCACATTCGGGACAATTCTTTAAATACTCAAATTCAACACTTTGAGGATCGCGCTTAGTGAAATTCACCCCTACTACCTTTGGAATAATCTCCCCACCTTTTTCTACATATACCGAGTCGCCTACACGCAAATCGAGTTTGGCAATTTGATCTGCATTATGCAAACTTGCTCTTTTAACCGTGGTTCCCGCCAAGGACACCGCCTTTAAATTGGCCACTGGGGTGATAGCTCCGGTGCGACCTACTTGATAGCTTACACTCTCTAAAATGGTTTCTTGTTGTTCGGCCTTAAACTTGTAGGCAATGGCCCAGCGTGGACTTTTAGCGGTAGCTCCTAATCGCTCTTGCATGGCGTAGGAATTCACCTTAATCACCACACCGTCTATTTCAAAAGGTAAATCGTGTCGGGCTTCATCCCAATGATTGATGAATTCGAAAATCTCGTCAATAGACTTTGCCTTTCGTAAATAACCCTTTTCAGGTTGAGGAACCTTAAATCCCCATTCACCCGCTGCCAAAACTGCATCGTAGTGATTATCAATCAGCGTTTCCTCTTGCATCACAAAATAGAGGAAGCAATCCAGCGGTCGCTTAGCCACCAAACTAGAATCCTGCATTTTAAGAGATCCAGAAGCTGAATTTCGAGGATTGGCAAAAGGCTCCAAGTCCTCCTCAATACGCGATTGATTTAAACGTGCAAATCCTTCTAATGGCATAAACACCTCTCCACGAATTTCAAATTCGGAGGGGTAATTCGTTCCGCGTAAGCGCAAGGGTACACTGGCAATGGTTTTAATATTATTGGTAATCTCATCACCCTGACTGCCATCGCCACGGGTTAGAGCTTGCACTAATTCGCCATTCTTATAGCTTATGCTGATGGCCGCACCATCGTATTTTAATTCACAAACAAATTCAAGTTCTTGGTCGGGAAGGGCTTTTTGAGTTCTTTTTAAATAATCTTCCAGTTCTTCTCGACTGTAAGTATTGCTCAAGGAAAGCATAGGATACTTATGCTTTAAAGTGGGAAAATCTTTAGTGATATCCCCGCCTACCCTGCGACTGGGCGAGTTTGGATCATCGAATTGAGGAAAGTCCGCTTCCAATTTCTGCAATTGCTCCAGCTTCTGATCAAAATCAAAGTCGCTGATTTCGGGCGCATCCTTTATGTAATACAGATAGTTATGATGATCGAGCTCCTTCCGTAGAGCTTCGATCTTTTTTTGGGCTTCATCCGGACTCATTTTCCAAATTTAAGCTCTTGCTCTGTCCCCACTATAAATGCGGTCCGGAAATTATTAACGACTAAAACTTAATGAGTGGACAAAAAAAAACGAGCCCCGAAAGGCCCGTTTGATATGAGGAATGGATTTAAATCCTATTGATCTTTAAGAAGTTTCCGGTACTTAATTCGAGTTGGATCCACATCCCCTAAGCGCTTGCGTTTATTTTCTTCATAATCGCTAAATCCACCTTCGTAGTAGTACACATTAGAATCGCCTTCAAAGGCTAAAATGTGTGTACAAATACGATCGAGGAACCAACGGTCGTGAGAGATAATTACCGCGCAACCAGCAAAGTTATCTAAGCCCTCCTCTAAAGCACGTAAGGTATTAATATCTAAATCGTTAGTAGGCTCATCCAGAAGTAATACATTACCTTCTTCTTTTAGGGCCATGGCTAAGTGTAAGCGATTTCGCTCACCACCAGAAAGACTGCCAATTTTTTTACTTTGATCGGAACCTCCGAAGTTAAATCGACTTAAATAAGCACGTGCATTTAATTTGCGATCGCCCACCATAATCTCTTCATCTCCCTGGGAAATTGCTTCGTAAATACTCTTCTCTGGTAAGAGGTCTTTATGACTCTGATCCACATAAGAGATTTTTACAGTTTCACCAACTTCAAAGCTTCCTCCATCCGGCTCTTCTTGGCCCATAATCATTCGGAAGATGGTGGTTTTACCGGCACCGTTCGGACCAATAATTCCAACGATTCCCGCTGGTGGAAGGTCGAAGTTTAAATCATCATAAAGTAATTTTTCGCCAAAGGCCTTTTTAACCCCTTTTGCTTCGATTACATTACTACCTAAACGCGGACCATTAGGAATAAAGATTTCCAATTTCTCTTCGCGTTCCTTTTGCTCCTGATTTAAGAGGTTTTGGTAATTATTTAAACGGGCCTTTCCCTTAGCTTGTCGACCTTTCGGACTCATGCGAACCCAGTCTAGCTCTCGCTCTAAGGTTTTCCTACGTTTGCTAGCCTGCTTTTCTTCTTGCTCTAGGCGCTTCGATTTCTGATCTAACCAAGAGCTGTAATTTCCTTTCCAAGGAATTCCCTCACCGCGGTCTAGTTCCAAGATCCAACCTGCCACATTATCTAGGAAGTAACGGTCGTGAGTTACGGCAATTACGGTTCCTTTATACTGCGCTAAATGCTGCTCTAACCACAATACCGATTCGGCATCCAAGTGGTTGGTAGGCTCATCCAATAACAATACATCTGGCTGTTGAATTAAAAGTCGACATAGGGCTACGCGACGACGCTCACCACCTGATAAAACAGAAACTGGGGTATCGGGCTCTGGACAACGCAGGGCGTCCATGGCACGGTTAAGCATGGTGTCTAATTCCCAAGCATTGCTGGCATCAATACGATCTTGAAGCTCGGCCTGGCGGGCCATGAGTTTCTCCATTTTATCGGGATTCTCATAAACTTCTGGCAATCCAAAATCGTCGTTAATTTTATTGTACTCGTCAAGAATAGCAACGGTTTCAGCGGCGCCTTCCCTTACAATCTCAACTACCGTTTTAGATTCATCTAACTCTGGCTCTTGCTCTAGATAGCCTACATTATAACCTTGCGAGAAAACTACATCTCCTTGGTAGTTCTTTTCAATTCCCGCTATAATTTTGAGTAATGTTGATTTACCTGAGCCGTTAAGACCGAGGATACCAATTTTGGCTCCGTAGAAAAAACTGAGGTAAATATTTTTAAGTACGGTTTTATTAGTTTGAGCGTAGGTTTTAGTAACCCCACTCATTGAAAAAATCACTTTCTTGTCGTCCGACATAATAAATTCGTAAAATCGGTTAGATTAATATGCGAAACCACAAAGATACACGCTCTATGCGATTCACCCTCTCCTTGCTATTGGCTCTTTTCACCATCAATGCTTTTAGTCAAGATAGCCTCAAAACCCTAAATGGATGGGTCTTAGATGGGAATTCCAAAGAAACAGTGCCTGGAGTTCACGTTATTAACAAAAGAACCCTCGAAGGAACCGTTACCAATAACAAGGGATATTTCGAAATTGACTTAAAAGTTGGAGACAGCATTATTTTCTCCAATATCGCTTATAAGTACTTCTATTTCATCTATGAAAATGACAGCACGCTAATTGAAGATGTGATTGTGGCGATGGAAGAACAAAATTACCTTCTAGAGGAAGTGAGCATTTTCAGCTATGAACTTACTACCAATAAACCTCGGGAAATGGTTTTGGAAAAACCCAATGTTCCTAGCAATGATGAAATTGAAGACCGCCAAATCGTTAAAGCGGGTATTGACAACCCCGCCGAATACCTCTACAATCTTTTTGGATCTAAGCCCAAGCAATTGCGAAAATTAGCCCAATTGCGAGCAGAAGACGCCTACCGTTCTAAACTAGAAGAATCTAATAATCGACAAGCGGTAATGCGACTTACCGGTTTAAATAAAGATGAATTAGAGGCCTTTATGTTTTACTGTAAGTATATACCCGTAAACATGAATAGATTAAATGATTACGAGTTTTTATTGGCGGTGCAAGCTTGCTTTAGAAGGTATATGGAAGAAAAAGAATTAGAGGGCTTTTTGGAACAATTTGATTAAGCCTGAATTAAGTTCCAATTTGACCATTTTCCACTTTTGTTTTGAGCCGAAACTCGCAAGTGACCTTCGGTACTCAACTTAAGATAGTCTAAGCTTTGGGGCTTAAAAACTAGAACTGTAAAATTAGTACTCGCCCAGCTTTCGCCTGATGGTGGATCAGCTGCTAGAACAGTTCCCGGCGCTAAAGCTGTTTGATAATCAGAACGGCGATTTCCCGGAATTTTCGCCAGATGCTCTTCCGCAATTTGATCTCTATTATGCACTTCCATTTTGCCTGAAAGTCTTAATTGAACTTGACTTTCTGGATTATAAAAGTGCAAAGAGCAGGAATTATTTTTTTGCAGTTCCGCTATCTTATTACTGCGGTAATCGGAATAGAAGAATAATTGCCAGCGCACAGAAAACTTCCGCAGGATTAGAATTCTTTGCTGAGGCCCCATCAGCGAAAGCGTAGCCAAAACGGGACTGCGCCAAGGATGACCAGGTTTTAAGGCTGCATTTTGTAGCTCCTCTTCTATTTGTGTTTGCAGTTTATTAAAGTCCATCTCTTAAAAAAGCGCCAAATGCTCGATTGTTTAGCTCTTGGCCAAAACCTTTTTGAGCACTGTAGATAAACTTAGTCCCTGAACCACAATAGAGAATACCACCACGATATAGGCGAGAGTTAAAAATAATTCACGGTGCATATCCGCTTCCAAACTTAAAGCTAGGGCGATGGAGATCCCGCCTCTAATGCCGCCCCAGGTAAGAAGCAAGGCCGTTTTAGGAACAAAGTCTAATCGCTTTTTATAAATATTTACTGGGATGATAACCGCTAAATAACGAGCTAATAGGCTAATCGGGATTACCGCTAAACCTAAGAGTAGGTAAAATGAGTTGATTTCTACAACCAGTAGCTCTAAGCCAATCAAGACGAACAAAATCGCATTGAGGAATACATCTAAAAGCTCCCAAAATTTGTCAATGTAATTCTGAGTTTGCTCGGTCCATGCGATTTCGGGAGAGCGATTTCCAATAAATAAGCCGGCTACCACCACGGCTAGGGGTCCACTAAAATGCAGCGCCGAAGCTAAGCTGTAAAGACCCATTACTACGGCCAGGGTAATCATAACCTCGGTTTCATAATGATCGATGGTCCGCATCAGCCGAAAGGCTAAAAAACCACCCGCTAAGCCAAGGAGAATGCCACCACCTACTTCTTCTAAAAACACTAGACCAACGTGAGCAATATCAAAATGCTCCATGCCCGTTTTAGCGATGGAGAGCAAGACTAAGAAGACTACAACTCCTACTCCATCATTAAAAAGTGATTCGCCTACAATTTTGGTTTCTAGCTTTTTAGGAGCTCCAGCTTGTTTAAGGATACTCAATACGGCAATGGGATCGGTGGGCGCTAAAAGAGAACCGAAAAGTAAACAGTAGATAAGATCGACGGGATAATCAATTAGGATTAAAAGAAAATACAGCATAAAACCAATGAGAGCGGCTGAGACCAATACCCCAAAGGTGGCCAAACTGAGAATAGGTCCGCGATTACGCTTTAAAGAATCTAATTTGGTGTGCAATGCTCCCGCAAAAAGCAGGAAGCTCAGCATTACATCGAGGAGCAATGATTTAAAGTCCAATTGCTCAATAACCGCTGTGGCATCGCCAATTAAAGGAGGATATATGCTTCCAATCGCAATGATGATTAAGGTAAAGACCATTGCCAGAATCATCAAGCCAATAGTGAACGGAAGCTTTAAGTAGCGGGTATTGATAAAGGCAAAAAGCGCAGCTAGACTAGTAAGCACGGCGATAATCCCAAAGAAATCCATCTTCTAAATTTTGCTTCGAATATCTCACAAAAAAATTTAGCTAAAGCATGAACAAAATGAAATACTTGCAGTTTTGCAAGTATTACTATTACTTTTGCGTTACAACTTATGAAAGATGCGAGAACTACTTGGTAACTTAAAAATCCAAATCCCTGAGCAACTTTATGTTAAGGATCCCGATAGTTCGGACCTTGGGCGGAGGATAGTAGAGCATAGCATTATTTTGATTGATGAGCTAGGCTTTGAATGTTTCACTTTTAAGAAGCTTGGGGCAGCAATAGGCTCACCGGAGAGCACGATTTATCGCTATTTCGAGAATAAGCATAAACTTCTTTTATACTTAATATCCTGGTATTGGGCTTGGTTAGAATACAAGGTAGCTTTCGCCACTGCTAATGTTAGCAGCTATGAAGATCAGCTCAAAAACAGTATTGGGGTGATTTGCGAAACGGTAAAACAAGATCAGAACTTCTCGCATGTGAATGAGGAGATTTTGCAGCGAATAGTGATTTCAGAATCATCTAAAACATTCTTAACCAAAGAAATAGATCAGGAGAATAAGAATGGTTATTTCCGCAATTATAAAAACCTTATTGAGCGATTGGTGCAAATTATTGGGGGCATTAACCCCAGCTTCAAACAGCCGCGCACCTTGGCCTCTACCCTACTGGAGTCTAATCATTTACAGAAATTTTTCGGAGTCCATATGCCTTCCATCACCGATATTGAGATGAAGGATGAGAACCTCATTTACTTTATGGAAACCCTTACCTTAAGCATATTATCACATGGCACTAAAAGATCCTAAGCTACCCTTAAAGCGCTTTTGGCAACTGCTGGCCACTGAGCGTAAGGATGTTGGAAATATATACCTCTATGCCCTTTTTAATGGATTGCTTTCACTATCCATCCCTTTGGGCATACAAGCAATTATTAACCTCATACAAAGCGGCACCACCTCTACAGCTTGGGTAGTTCTGGTGGTCGTTGTTCTACTTGGATTGGCCCTAGCCGGGATATTCCAAATTTTCCAGTTAAGTGTAGCGGAACGTATTCAGCAGCGACTATTTGTTAATGCCTCCATCGAATTTGCTTACCGCATTCCACGTATTAAGATGAGCGCTTTAAAAAATTACTATCCACCGGAGCTCATCAATCGCTTTTTTGATGTACTCACCGTTCAAAAAGGATTGTACAAGCTTTTATTTGATTTCTCGGTAGCGAGTTTGCAAATCATTTTTGGACTTATCCTACTGTCGCTCTACCACCCCTTCTTTATTGCCTTTGGCTTCTTCTTAATCTTTATCCTTATTATTTTCTTTAGAATCACCTCTCGTAGAGGTCTGGAAACCAGTCTTCAGGAAAGTCAGAATAAATATGAGGTAGTTTCTTGGCTAGAGGAATTAGGTCGAAATCTCTCCACCTTTAAAATGGCTGGTCGTACCAATTTACCGATGGACCAGGCGGATAAGTTAAGTTCTAATTACCTGCGTTCTAGAAGAGCTCACTTTGGAGTATTGCTTCGTCAGTACGGTTCCTTGGTATTTTTTAAAGTACTGATTGCCGGAGGTTTGCTTTTATTAGGTGGCTTATTGGTTTTTGATCAGCAGATGAATATCGGTCAGTTTGTAGCCGCGGAAATTGTAATTGTGCAAATAATCTCCTCTGTTGAAAAACTGGTTTACAGCATTGAAACAATTTACGATGTACTGACTGGTTTAGAAAAATTAGGCGCGGTAACCGATTTAGAGTTGGAGAACCATGAGGAGGACGATCAAATTGCCCTAAAAAATGGTGATCGTTTAAATGTGAAGTTGAAAAACCTCAATTTAAACTCACCCCAGTGGGGCCATCGTATTTTATCAGATATCAATCTTGAGATTAATCACGGTGAAAAGATTGGTATTACCGGCACCATGTCTTCTGGCAAATCTTCGCTTTTACAGCTAATCGCTGGATTATTCGATACTTATGAAGGAAGTTTACTTTACAATGGCATTCCTTACAATAAAGTGCAATTGGAAAGTTTACGCTCTTTAATTGGCGATAATTTACGACAGGAGGAAATTTTCGAGGCTTCTATATTGGATAATATCAGCCTGCGCCGCGAATCGGTATCTCAAGAAAATGTGATGGGATTATTGGAGCTAGTTGGTTTAAAAGATTTTGTTGAAGACTTACCCAATGGTGTCTATACCCCGCTTCCGACTAGTGGTTTGGGATTAGCCTCTAGTACTCGAAATCGAATTCTAATGGCCCGCAGTTTAGCCGGAACCCATAGTTTACTGCTTTTAGAAGACAATTGGTTTGATGTGGATGATAAAACCCGTGAGGCCTGGTTACAATATTTATGTTTCGATTGCGGACAATCGGTAGTAATGGCCACCAACAACCAAGCTTCGCTGGAGCGGATGGACCGCATTATAATTTTAGATAAAGGTCGGATAGTAAAAACCGGAACCTATCAAGAACTTAAAAACGATCTGCCATGCTAAATATATCGCCAGAAAACACAGTGGCGACTAAGATAAATCGTCGCAAATACAGCAGCATGCGCGTATTTTTGGATGAAGCCAAAATGCGTAAAAGTCGCAAGCGTTTATATCTTATTTTCTTTGCGCTATTAATAGGTTCCTTATTCTTGCCTTGGACTCAGAATATACGCTCCAAGGGCTATGTAACCTCCCTACAACCCGAAAAAAGACCCCAAACCTTGCAATCGGTAATTGGAGGTAGAATAGAAAGTTGGCATGTGAGCGAAGGGGATTTTGTGCGCAAAGGCGACACACTATTGTTTATTTCAGAAACCAAGGACAACTATTTCGATCCACGTTTATTGGAGCGAACGGATGCACAGATAAAATCAAAAAGCTCCTCAAGGGAGAACTACCAGCAAAAAGCCTCGGCCTTAGAAACTCAAATAAGGGCCCTGCAAGAAAATAGAAAGTTGAAGCTGCAACAGGCCCAAAATAAGATTCGGATTAAAAGCCTAAAGGTTACTGCCGATTCAATTGATTTGGTTGCGGCAAAAACCAATGAGGAAATTGCTGAAGCGCAAATGCAGCGGATGGACACGCTTTTTAATCAAGGATTATACTCGCGTACGGATTTAGAAAAACGTCGTCAAAAACTGCAAGAGACCACTGCCAAAAGAGTAGCTCAGGAGACAAAATTACTTGCTTCTAAAAATGAACTTATTAACGCAAGGGTTGAATTAAACTCCATAGAAGCCGACTATGACAATAAAGTAAGTAAGGCCGAAAGTGAACGTTTTGCTACTTTATCTTCCATGTACTCTACTGATGCAGAGGTGAGTAAACTAGAAAACCAGTACAGCAATTACCAGGTAAGGACTAGTAATTATTACATCACAGCACCTCAAGATGGCTATATCACAAGAGCACTTAAAACCGGTATTGGAGAAACGGTAAAAGAAGGTGAGCAAATTGTAACCATTATGCCAGCCGATTATGACTTAGCCATTGAAATGTACGTACGCCCATTAAACTACCCATTGATGCACGTTGGCGAAGAAGTACGTATTCAATTTGATGGTTGGCCTGCGATTTTCTTCAGTGGTTGGCCCGGAGTTTCGGTAGGAACCTTTGGAGGTAAAATCGTAGCCATCGATAATTTCACCTCTGATAATGGTATGTATCGAATCTTGGTGTCTCCAGATCCCGAGCAGGTAGATTGGCCCGAAGGAATTCGTCCTGGTGCTGGTGCCAAAACCTTTGCCTTATTAAATGATGTGCCCGTATGGTATGAGATTTGGCGACAGATTAATGGCTTCCCAGCTGACTTCTACCTCCCAGAAACTGCTGAAAATGATAAATCTAAAGAGTCCAAAAAAGGTGGTAAGAAGTAGACTATTTCTGTTCGTCCTTTTAATGGTGCTGGGACTTTCTGCAAAAGCTCAAAGCAATGATACTACTGCTTTACCGGTAGACACCTTTTTGAGCATTGTAGAAAGGCACCATCCTATGGCAGTGAAGGCGCGCCTGATAAAAGAGCAAGCTCGTGCCCAAAGACTTAAGGCTAGCGGTAACTTCGATCCCAAGCTCTTTAGCGATATGGGGCAAAAACGTTTTAAATCTACCGAATACTATACCCTCCAAAACTCTGGTCTTGAAATTCCCGCGTGGTTTGGATTAAAAGCCAAAGCGGGTTATGAGTTAAATGATGGAGTTTACCTCAATAATCAAAATACGGTTCCTGCTAGTGGATTGTGGTATGGCGATATTAGCTGGACATTAGGTCAGGGTTTGTTTATGGATGAGCGTCGAGCCGCCTTAAAGCAAGCGCGGATATTGGAGGAAGCTGCCCAATATGAGATCGACTTAGCCTTAAACCAATTATTTTTAGAGGCCCTACAAACCTATTGGGATTGGTATAGTGCCTATCAGGAATTGATGGTGTATGAAGAAGCCTTAGAACAAGCCCAATTTCGATTTAGGTCGGTGAAACAAGCCGCAATTATTGGTGATGAGCCTTTTATTGACACACTCGAATCTGCCATTCAAGTGCAAGATCGGGAGGTGAAATTGCAATCAGCGAGAGCTAATTTCATCTATCAAAGCAATTTGCTCAATTCATTTTTATGGATGGATGGTTTGGTGCCCTTGGAGGTAAATAGTAGAGTGATACCTGTATATGAATTGGGACAAATTCTAAATAATCTGCCTAATAACTGGTTTGAAAACCATCCTGCTTTAAATGCTAGTCAGTTAAAAATTGACCGCTTGGATATTGAGAGACGGCTTAATCAGGAACTTTTAAAGCCTGAGTTAACGGTGAATTATAAAATCCTGAATGCTCCTACTCAAAATGATTTCTTCGCAGAATATTCGCCCGATAATTACACTTGGGGTGTAAAGGCTAGCTTTCCACTATTTATTCGAAAAGGTCGTGGTGAGCTAATGAAGTCAAAATTAAAGATTCAAGAAAGCGAGTTAGACTTAGAATTAAAAAGCATTCAGATTAAAAATAAGGTGCAAGCCTATCAAGCAGAATTGAATTTAATGAGTCAGCAGTTGCAAAGTGTAAACCAGATGGTTTCTAATTATCAGCGTTTGCTGGAAGCCGAAAATATAAAGTTCAGAAACGGAGAAAGTTCTTTGTTTTTAGTGAATTCCCGAGAATTGAAATTCATTGACAGTAGGATAAAACAAATACAAACCGAAGCTAAGTTACAATTGGTTGAAGCCAAATTAAAAGCGGAGGCTGGGGTTTTATTTGATTAAGCTTGCGGAACAATAAAAAAGGCCATTTCGGATTAACGGAATGGCCTTTTTGTTTTTTTTAATTTGAATTTAGGACTCCCAACGGACTTTTCCCTCAATGCCACTTACTCTTCGTCCTTTAGGATTCTCTCCCTGCGGTTTTC
>CATMQD010000049.1 GCA_950073045.1 uncultured Flavobacteriales bacterium
CACTGAAATCATTAAAAACCCAGGCATTATAATTTACCATAAACTCATCTAGCTCCCAAGCGCCACTTTGGGGATTGTAATTGGAGTCCAAATCCGGGTGATGGAAACCCTCTTTATCGCTGGCGCCTAAAAATTTCTGACCAGCATAACTCTCTGTAAAACCTAAATCACCGGCGGCATCATAGGTATAGGCCAAATGAAGCGAATCCATAAAGCCATTACCACCTTTATTGTAAAAGGCAGAACCACCCGCTCCGGCAGGTGTGATGTTGATATTACGAACTACCGCGTTATTCCAAAGGGCGGTGTAAAGGTCATCGTAAGTGTTTTGACCATCATTATAAATACGTAGGTTTACAATCACCATAAAGTCGGTGAAGTTGTAATTCCAGTTATAGGTTTCCATTTCTACCCGAATATTCATAGGACGGGTATGGTCGTTAATTGGAATTTGAGTACCAGGAACTACAATGCTTTTATCGCTAAAAGTGGCGATATAGTCTTGGTGAGAAACAGCATTGGGATCGAAGAAGCGACTATCAAAAAGGCTGCTACGTTCTTGCAAACTACGCTCAACTCCGGTAATGGAAGTATCCACATGAAATTCAAAACCGCCACGACCGGGCGCATAACCTTGGGGCGCATCATAAGCAGAAGTAGAAACTACCAGCTGACCGCCATTCTCTCTACCACCAATCCAGATACCACCTTCAAAGATGTGCTCAATTCCAGATCCCGCAGGATACTCCGCACTAGGATCGCCAGTGCCATCGCGGTAGCCCCGAAAAGCATTACCAAAGGTGCCGATATTGGTCACGTTTAAGCGAACATTACTGGCATTAGTAGTTTTCTCCTGAAATGAGTTTTGAGCATTCATGGTAAATGCTCCCAGAGCCATAATGGCTATTAGCTTGAAACGCATATTGATCTTCATCGCTTGATCACTTTACGGGTTTCTAAAAATTCTTTTCCATCGCTTAGCTGGAGTAGGTAAACCCCTGATGGCCAAGCGTTACAATCAATGTTAAATTCGCTTTGCCCGGATGTGGTCCAAGTGCCCATTTCCTGCCCGCTGAGATTTGTAACTCTAATTTGAAGTGGAAGTTTTGAGAATTCGTTTTTGAACTGCAGACTTAATTTAGACTTAACAGGATTATTGAAAGTCCACTGATTTTTAGCGCGGTACCAAGGTTCTAATCCAATGCCTGAAACCCTGGCTTCCAGTTCGATTTCCACCGGAAGGTGATCGCTGAAATTATAGAGGGCTGTTGCAACGGTACTATTTACCGAAAAGTTAGTGCTGGTTGCTAGGTTTCCATTATAGCTGCTTCCATCTTGACCAACCGCCTGATAACTCACGTAATTCAAGCCATCATTATTGTCCATAATGGCCGAGGAGGCTAGAATGAAATCAAAACGATCGTCCATGCCACCACCGCTAAAGCAGCCTGAGGATCCAGCATGCGTGCTTTGGGTATGCACATTAGCATAATTGCTATTATTATTCCAAGCACCTATTTGGTTGATGGGGTCTTCGAAGCTGATGCTAGGATTGCTGTTGTAGTTTACTAAGTTTTGAAAAGCAGTTTGGTTGGCGCTATATACGTTTAGGTCACCGGCAAAAAGCACATTATCATCACTAACATTCTGGTCGATATACTCCATTACGGCTGCGGTAGCCCTTGCTCTTTCGTCGGCATCGCCCGCACTGTTTCCCGCTTTTAAATGCGCTACACCAATGGTAAAGAAAACGGTATCTACCCCCGGAGTCCCTAAGCCCGGATCATTTACATAGAGGCGGTAAAAATCAATTACCCGTACTAAAGGAGCCTGATTAACATCGAGATTGATAAAGTCTTGAGACTCTAATACCAATTTGTCGGTATTGTAAAAGAGCATATTTACTAAGCCACTAGAGCTATTATTACTGCTGCCGGCACGGTCGTAAAGACTAACACCATTGACATTATATATATCTTGCAGCATTACTAAGGGGTTTACAGGATTATTTCCTAATTCCTGAACCACCATTACATCGGGGGCTAAGTAAGAAACTATAGTTTGAAGATCGGCATCACGTTGGGCAGCACTTCGGTTATGGTTACAGGGGGCGGTACCGGTTTTATAGTACATCAAATTATAAGTAACCAATTTGATGTTTTCGGTTTGAGCCAATGATTGGAGGGATAAGACTCCAAAAATGAGGACAATAAGTCTATTCAACATGTTCCGATATTGGGCCGCGAAGTTACAAAAGCCCCCAAGGTTAATGTTAAGGGAATGTAAACAGTGCTTTGGACTTAATTGTTATTGTAAATCAGGGTCTTAGGCTTTTCTATAAGCGCTTGATTAATTGAAGATTCTGTTTCAAGCGCCATGTAGGGGGCTTTCGGCTGGCGAATCTCCAATGTTAAGGCATCGTTTTTTAACATTTTGCCAGTCGCTTTAAGGCATGCCGAAAAGCACAGTTTAGACTAGTGAAGGTTGTAGCTGAAGCCAAGGGAAAGGCTAAATCGATTATAGTGTCCAGGGCATTAAAAATATAAGTCTAGTCTTTTTGTCGCTCAAAACAGAGGAACCACAATTGTGATTGTTTGTTGAAGGGGCTAATGTTTGGCTTTCGATCTGGCCCTTCTGAAATCGTATTTGGAGATTGAAATAAACCCAGCTCAAGCTTTAATTTAGAAGATAGATTGGGAAATAACAGTTAAGCTTAAGTATATCCGAGGTTTAGAAATTTAATTTTTCTAAAGCTTGCGCTCTAACCAAGTGAAAGGTGAATTGCGTTTTGATGAAACTCGTTTTGCACGGTAGTTGAGTGTGTGCTTATAATGATAATTGTCTTTTTTCTAATCTCCTCTAATTTGTTTAGGATGAACCTGATAGCGGTATTGTCAAGACCCGTTTCGGGTTCATCTAGCAACAGGACTTGTGGCTCTCTAATGAATGCACGTGCTAAAGCAATGATTTGTATCTGGCCCCTACTAATTTTTTGTCCCTCGCTACCCAAAATACTTTCATACCCTTGACTGAATTGTTTAAAGAAATGGTCAAATCCGGTTCTAATGAAATAGTCTTCCATCATATTCCATTGATTGTGTTTGTCAGGAAGGGCGAGCATTAGGTTTTCCCTAAGTGTACCATTGAAAATGTGCGTGTCTTGATCAATAACACTAATACAGTTTTTTAAAGACCTTAAATTAACAGATTTGATGCTGATATCATTGTTAAAGCAAATTTCACTGTTTTCGCTAGGAGTATAATTCCCCTGCAAAAGTTTGAACAGAGTGGATTTACCCGAGCCGTTTTTTCCAGTGATTAGTAGAACGCTGCCTTTGCTGCAATTGAAATTTATATCCTTTAAAATAGCATTGTTCCCAGGGTAGTTAAAGCTAAGGTGTTTTACATTGATTGAATCAATCTGGTTTAAAGCTATTCCGTTATTTTTATAAATGGGGGTCTTAAGTAAATCTAGCATCCGACTAAAGGAAATTTTTGCTTCCGAAAAGGGTATGATTATTAGAGCTAGATTTCCAATAGAGGGGCCTAGTACGCTGCTAAATCCAATTACTGCCATCATTTCTCCAAGTGATAGGCGGTTATTAATGACTTGTGAGCTTAAGATGATTAAAATAGTCCCTAGGAATGCTGAATTCAAAAGGCCGAGCCTGAATCCCATTTTAGCTTTAATCTTGGAAAGGTCATTGATTTTGTTTTGTAGGGCAGCAAATACTTCGCGTTGTTTTGATGAAAAATGACTTTGTCTATTTAGTTGTGCGATACTTGTGATACCTAAAAGGCTATTAATATAAAACGCCTCGCTTTTAGCGTTTAATTGAATTGTCTCCTTTTGAATTTTATTGACCTCTTGCCTGGAAATAATTGTTACTAGAAAATAGAAGGGTAAGCTGATGCTAGTTGCTAGCCCAGACTGCCAATTGTATAAAATAGTTACGCCTATCGTAGTTAGAGTGGTTAAAATCTCAATAACTACACTTCCAAATAAAAGGGCTATGAGTCCTTGAACCTTTTGAATGTCGTTCAATCTAGTTGTCAGATCTCCGATTGATCGGGTTTCGAAAAAGACCAGAGGAAGATTTAGTATAGTGGTGAAGAAACTTTTATTTATTCGCTTATTGAACAAATTAGTTTGATGAGCTAAGTTTAACTGTCTCGTTCTTTGAATTGAGACTCGAAGTATTAATGCTGTTATAAATAGAGCTAGACCCATTCTTAGTTTTATAAAGTCCTTTTGGGGAGGATGTTGTCAATCAACTGTTGACTAAAGAAGGATAGGAATAGGCCAAGCACTGCCGAAATCAGTCCAAGTGCAATAATAGAGAATAGTAATTGTGAATCTGGTTTTATAAAGGATAGTAGGATTTTTATGTTTTTGAGTATTTGATTTGAGGTCTTTTTTATGTTTTTAGGCTCTAGGAATAGACATGTCTTGCTAATCCAAAGAGAATCTAGCTTCTGTAGATTCCAACGTTCTAATTTGCCTGTGGCTGGGTCTGCAATTGTAAAATGATCTTCAGCCGCTTCGTAGCATATTATATAATGATGGTAGAAGTTGGGCGTTGTTATATGCAGAATGCTTGGGATCGAACTTTCAATAAGATTGTTTGCATCTGCTTGAAATGCCTTGGACTTAAATCCGTATTTTGAGGCTGCCTGGTGCAATCCTAATAATGTTGTCCCATTGACATTAGTGCCGCTTGATTGCCTTAAAGCCTCAAGAGGAACGTCTCCTCCATAGTGTCGTAGTAAGCTTTGTAAACAAATCACTCCACAGTCACACTGATCCTGCTGTTGCCTTATGTACATGGTTAAATTAAAATATAAATACTGATTGTTACAAAAATGAGCCATGTAATTAATGGCAGAAGGTAAGCTAAAACGGATATTTTAATTGACTCCAAAATTTTAAAACCGTGTTTGTAATGGAGGCAGAATGTTAGTATGGTGAAGGCCAATAGTTCGAATAATCCAAAATTGTTTAAGATATAGGTGTTTTGAAAATCAGAACTAGTTTTAGTTTTACTAAGAATGTAGGATATTGATCCGAGGTCCAATGAGGTTTCAGTGATGGGTTTTTGGCTTAAACTATATAGGGAAATTTGAATTGATTCAAATAGGAGCTTTAGGGCAAATGATGAGTGCACTATCAAGGCTAGCGAAATTACCTTTATTAGGCTTAGCTTAACTTTAATACTCGAAAACACAATTATTAGTAAAATTACCGTTAACGTAACATCTATTATAGCCTTTGCTGTGACCCCAGCTGAGGTAAACCAGAATATCTCGTTATTATTTATAATTGGACTATAATACTCGTTGAGTATTAGTGTTAAAGATCCTGCAAAGTGGATGACGTAAATTATGAAAAAATATATGGGTATGAGCAATCTAATATTCATATTCAACTTCAACGATTAGGTTTAATTGACTTTTGTTTAGTAATTGGCATAGAGGAAATACTGTGTCTAAAGCTTCCCAATTATAAGCTTTATATGGCCTAAAGAATGTTTGGGCTTTACCCTTAGAGCTTAAGAAAATCTTACTCCTTTTTGAGGTGGTTTCAATATTATCATTGGCAACCAATTCAACCCCCACAAAGAAGTCATCCCAGCAATAGATATCATATGTATTAAGGTTAACGGTTTTGTGTCTTGTTAACTGTGGATCTATTCTTATTAGCTCCTTAGAAATAGCTTTGTGAGGTAGGCCGTCCTGTTGAGAGTATAGGGTGAGTCTAAAGGGTTGATCCTCGGCTGTGCTTAATTTGATTTTCACTCTTTTAAGCTTAATAGGGAAATGATCTTTTGGGATTTGGATTTTTCGGCATAACTCAAAGCCAAGTAAGGTTGATACTTTTGTGTCGTGCTTCCAGGATTCGATTTTGCTATTCCCAGTGCGATTAAAGCTTGTGTTAACTTCGGGTAATAATACGGTCTCTTGTATTAGATATACATGAAAAGGTGATTTTTTCAATACAATTGTGGTGTCGGAATAGCCATAAGCCCTTATAGTAATTGAGTCACCAATCATTTTTCGGGAAATGATTAAGAAGCCTAGAGAATCAGTGAAATGAGACTCTAATGGTGAATTTTGATCAATAATTGCATAGGGGATATGGCTAGAGTCTTGAGCATCTTTGACAAATATTTGCCCAGTTAAAGGTGTAAAGGTGAGAAGGTGAAAGACCCAAAGAAAAATTTGGGTCTTTAGAGAATTGCTAGTTAACATAATTTCCTGGCTCGCAGGCTTCCCAATCGCAACCCCCAACATTAATCCAGAATACGAAGTATTCGTGACAGGTCCAGCACATTTGACCCATACCCGGACCTGCGGGGTTTTGGGTCGTGTTACCTGGACCCCAAAATCTTCCACCTCTGATGGAGGCCATTTGCTCAGGATTTAGCTGTTTCATTTTTAATTGATTCTGTTATTACCATCATTGCAGGTTGATGAATGGACCTCTTAATAGCCAACAAAGGAACTGGATAGGCGCATTCATCCTTATGCAATTCTGCATAAATTCAAATTCTAGAAAATGGATTGATGTCTTTTATACTAATTCTAAAAGCTTCCGTTAATTTAGTTCACTCAGCAATACCCCCGTTTTAGAATTAAGAATAACGTCGCTTAGAATATCAAGCGAAAGCGAAAAATGGGGGATTTTATGACTTGTAGATTAGGCTATCGCCTGCGTAGAATAAGAGAAGAAAAGGGTATTAGTCAGGAAGAATTGGCCGACGCCCTTGGCCTCGGCCTTCTGTCTAGAACGAGCTTTCTAACCTTCGTCCCACTCAAACTTTAAACCGGTGTTTTTATCCGCTTCCTGGTCTTTCTTTTTAAACAAGTCCTTAATTTCCTGTCCTTGTTTTTTGAGACTTTCTTTAAGCGAACCACTCAAGCTTTCGCTTGATATTCCAATTTGAGGGTCATCTACGGTGCCACTAATATGGATAGGAATGCGGTGGTCATCATCGCGTTTGGCGATTTCCAAATGCTCTTCAAACTCTTTGTTGGCAGAATTTTTATCGCGTTTAGCGAATAACATATCGCCCAAGCGAAGCTTTACCACATAGTCGATATTATTTTCAAAACTATGACTACCACTAAGATTAAGATTGAGAACATTACTAGAAATGGCCATCTCAGGAATTTGAATTTGCCCCTTTGATATGGTGATGGTATTCTTTAAGGTTTTGAAACTCACGTCTTCCAATTCTTCCACCTCGGCAAAGCGAGAGAGAGCTTGCATGGGCTCGTAATCGCGAAGTCTTCCTTCTTCAATGGTCATTTCCGCCAAGGCTTCTAATCCTTCTATGTCAATTTGGAGCTCGGGGCTCATCGGTGCTTCCAAACGGGCTTGTACGCTTAAACGACCGTTGAGGTTTTTACCGGTAATTGTTTCTTGATCGAAATTATCGAAGCTGGCAAATACGGAGGACATCTGCACCTTCTCTGCTTTTAATGCCGCTTCAAATAAGTACTGACCTTCATGTGGGGTGTGCAAGTCAAAACGACCTTCATAGAAACCTTCATCTGCAAAAAGCGAAATATCCTCGCCACTAATTAAGGCATCGTCTAAGCTTATTTTCCCTTTAAGTTCCTTGGCGGCAAAATTGCGGAAGGCGAAATCGTAAATATGTACCGAACCTTCTAAGTCTAAACGCTCTTTCCAGGCCATGCCGAGGCTACTTTCTTCTTCACCGTCCGACTCGCTCAAGAAATCGGCCAATAAAAATACTTGCGATTGCAGGTTTATAGCACCTTTTAAGATGGAAGTGCTGTCGCTGAGGTAAGTCCAAACATTGGACAGCGAACCCTTTAGAGCTAAATCACTTTTCCCTCGATTAAGGAAAAGGCTATCCACCAAAAACCGTTGGTCTAATAGGGTTGATTGTAAGAACAGATTGTAAAACTGTGGCTCATCATCAATTTCTAATTGCAGTCCTTGAGCTTTGAGTTTGCCATCAAAATGGGCTTTGCTAATGGCTTTACTAGCTAAGGCTTCCCAATTTTCGAAATCACCACTAAAGTCTAAGTCAATTTCGGTTTGCCCCTCGCTTAACTCCCAGCCTTTCGGTAGATAGGTGTTCCAAAACTTAGCTTTTTCATTAATATTAATGTTCAGCTTAATTTGCGGACTAAGCAGCTGGCGAATAGTGCCTTTAACGGCAATGGATTTGGCTTCATTATAGAGCCCTCGAATTTCCAGCCGATCGTATTTACCTTGGCGATAATACTCTAGTTGGCCTTGATAATTCTCGAATTTTAAATCTTCGGTTTGGATATCCAATTTACTTGCCTGAGCAAAAGCTTCAATCCGCAAATCGGTATCGGGAGCCATTATCAGGTCGAGTCTTAAGCTGCTATTTCCTTCAATTTCAAAGTTTTCGGGCCATTCTATACCAAGGATGGCATAGATGTTTTTTAGCTGCTCTAAATCTAAATCGGCATGCTTAAGCTGAAGGGTGCTTTTAGTTCCGCTAATAAATTCGGCGGTCAGGTTTTCGATAGTGCCCATCCGGAGCTCCGTGGCTTGGATTATAAATTCCTTGCCACCTTGAATATCCATTTTCGAATCCAAAATAATTGGACTGCTCAACCAAGAGTTTTTTCCGGATTTAAGACCAATGGCCTTGGATTGAAGCTCAAGCTCTAAGCCAAAATTAGCACCACTAAAGGCACCGGCAGCTACTAAGTTTTCTACATAGCCATTGAGCTTGATGGATTCGTTTTGAAAACGATAGGCTATTTCGTTAAGCTTAATGGCCTCCAGTTTAAGCGCTGCACTGGATTCACCAGAGCTCTCCTTTAAAATGGACCAGTTATTAAGGCCGTATTGATCGATTAAATTAAGCTGTCCTTGCTCTAGGCTGATGCTTTTAATGGGAATCTCATCATTGAGCATATCCCAAACCCGAAATTCTACAAACAGGTGCTCTACATAAAATAGCGTATCACCTAAATTATTGCTGCCGGCGGCTAAAACTCCATCTAGCCGAATGGCGGCATTGGGAAATTTACGCAGAGAAATCCCGGCATCTTTAACTTCAATACTGGTGTTGAGGTTTTCATTGATGGACTCAAATACCAGATCTCGAATTTGATCTTGACGAAAGTAGAGGATACCCATGCCTAGTCCAAGAATCAAGATAAAGATTCCCAGAACCCAGGCAGAGATTTTCAGAAGACGCTTCAACATAGTGGCAATACTAAAGCAGAACGTTTAAAATGCGATTTAGTGCATCATTAAGGTGTTTACCTCTTTTTCGTTGAGCTTACGCCATTGACCGCGACGTAAATTCTTTTTAGTTACACCAGCAAAAACAGTACGATCTAGCTTTACAACATTATAACCTAAGTGCTCAAATATACGTCGAACAATACGGTTACGTCCAGAGTGGATAACCACACCAACATGCTTACGGTCTTTACCTTCAATAAAGCTAATTTCATCCACTTTAATTTCGCCGTCGCTTAGTTCCAGTCCATTTTCAATAGCATGGAAATGAGCTAAATCTAAGTTCTTATCTAGGGTAACATCGTAAATTTTACGGGCGCCATGCGAAGGGTGGGTCAGGCGTTTTGCAAAGTCACCATCATTGGTAAATAGCAGCACACCAGTGGTTTGACGATCGAGACGACCTACCGGGTAAATTCGCTCAGAGCCTGTTCCGGCTACTAAATCCATTACCGTTTTTCGTGCCTTAGGATCATTAGTAGTAGTGATGAAACCTTTAGGCTTATTTAGTACATAATACACCTTGGCCTCACGACGGATTTCGCTGCCATTAAAGCGCACTCGATCACGTGGGCCTACTTTATAACCCATCTCCTGAATTACCTTACCATTAACTTCTACTAATCCGGCAGAAATTAATTTATCCGCTTCACGACGGGAGCAAATTCCAGCATTGGCAATAAAGCGATTTAAGCGAACCGCAGCTCTACTGCCAGCTACATTGGCCTTGGTTTTTGGCTGTTGCTCTTTGTTTACTTCTAATTGGGGTGGACGAGTGCGTGGTTTAAATGGTTTTTTGGCTCCGCTTTTACGGGGTCCTTCATTTCTTGCTCCATCCTTAAATTGGGGCTTTCCGCCCTGGCGGCCCTTTGATTGGTTACCGCGAGAATTTCCTCGGCTCATGCTTATTAGTTTTTAGCACAGCCCTTTTCGCCACTGCCGGTTCACACCGGGAACGATCAGGCTTTAAATTGGCCGGCAAAAGTACAGCTAATTTTATTCTCCGCCAAACTGAAAATCAGTAGATTAAAGACTGGCGTAAAAGGCGTCTTCAATATGTTCTAGCCGATAGGGTTGATGGCAAATACCGATTATGTCGAAACGCACTGCTCCCGGCCAGTTTACCTTTTGGGCGTAGGCATTAGCGGCGTAAATCATATAACGTTGCTTACTTCGATTTACAAATTGCCAAGCTTCACCAAAGCGATTACTTTGTCGGGTTTTAACCTCTATAATAATCAGCTCATCGTTTTTGGTGGCGATTAAGTCAATCTCCTTTTGCTGAAAGCGCCAATTTTGCTCTAATAGGGCATAGCCTCGCGATAGTAAATAACGGGCGGCGGTGCTTTCACCTTGCTGCCCCAGCTCCTGATTGTTCATGCGAAAAACGGATAATGGTTTCTCGCGAATCTACAGAGAGCTCCGCTTCTAGTCCAAAAATAAGCGTTTGATTATCACTTAAATGTCCGGCGGGTATTTTAAAAGCAATAGGAATTTCTAGGTCTTGGAAATGTCGATGCAGAATTTCCTCAGCATTTTCACCGAAGGGAATGCGATTATCATTCATATCGCTTAAGCTGCCGATAATGATTCCCGCTGCTTCTTTTAAATATCCATTGCGCTTTATATTAAAGAGCATGCGGTCTACATGGTAGAGGTATTCATCCAAATCTTCTAAAAAGAGGATTTTCCCCTTTAAGTCTAATTTTTCGGGTGAACCAAGCAGACTATAGAGCATGCTAATATTGCCGCCCACAATTGGTGCCTTTACCAAGCCTGCTTTATTAAAAGGATGGCTTGGTGCTTTTATGGAGTAGGCTTCCCCGCAAAGGGCCTTCTTTAATGAAGATTTACTTTGCTCCGTATTTTTAGGGATGTCGCCAGGCATGGTGGCATGCAAACTTGAAAAGCCTAAATTATGAAGGGTCGAATGAAAAACGGTGATATCGCTATAGCCAATTAGCCACTTCGGATTTTGACTAAATGCTTCGAAATTTAATCGATCCACAATGCGTACACAGCCATAGCCTCCGCGGGCACATAAAATAGCGCGACAATCAGGATCGTCTAAAGCGGCTTGTAAATCTCGGCTCCGAATTTCATCGCTACCGGCAAATTGATTTTCCTCTGCAAAAAGATCTTCGGTGTAAAAAGCTTCAAAACCCCAACTTTCAATTAGATTTAAACTAGGCTCTAATTCGCTAAGGCTGATTTTTCGCGCGGGGGCAACGATGCGAATTCGGTCGCCCGGCTTTAAGGCGGCAGGTAAAATCATTGGGCAAGCTCAATTTCCCGCAAGTACCTTTGAATGGTGTTTTCTAAACCTAAATAAAGGGCATCAGAAATTAGGGCATGTCCGATGGAAACTTCTGCTAAATGAGGTACTTGGGCGGCAAAGTATTGGAGGTTTTCTAAATCTAGATCGTGACCAGCATTTACTCCTAAACCTAAATCATGCGCCAGCAATGCCGCATCCCGATAAGGGGCCACAGCAGATTCTTTATTAATAGGATAGGACTTAGCGTAGTCTTCGGTATATAATTCTATACGATCGGTTCCGGTTTCAGATACCGCTTTTATTTGCTCGGCATCACATTCCATAAATACCGAAACGCGAATACCAGCGTTTTTAAAAGTGGCGATAATCGGCTTTAGGAATTCCCCTTTTTCGATGGCGTTCCAACCGGCATTGGAGGTTAAAACACCTGGTGGATCGGGCACTAAAGTTACCTGGGCCGGTTTGTTTTGGAGCACTAGGTTTATGAAATCTTCGGAAGGGTAGCCTTCGATATTAAATTCGGTTGAGACAACCTTCACGAGTTCTCGCACGTCATTATAACGGATATGTCTTTCATCCGGACGAGGATGAACGGTGATTCCTTCTGCGCCAAATCGCTCGCAGTTTACCGCTGCTTGAACAAGATCGGGAACCGCGCCCCCACGGGCATTGCGCAGGGTTGCAATTTTATTGATGTTAACGGATAGCTTTGTCATGGAGGGCAAAGATAAAGCCTTATGTTTGCTTTGTATATGAGAGTTGGAGATCACATTTTGAACGATTATAAACCATTGGCCACCAGCGAAAAGGTGGCGGATGTTTTAGAGGCCATGGAAGAGCTGAAATGCAGTCATCTTCCGGTGCTTGATGAGGGTAAATACCTGGGTTTGATTTCGGAAGATGATTTGTTGGATATTGAAAATGTTGAGCAAAAGCTGGAACAACACCTTAATGTTTTAAAACCCTATCAGGTACAAGAGTCTACTCATATTTATGAGGCAATCCGTGTTTTTGGGGAGGGGAATTTAACTTGCCTACCCGTACTTAATGAGGAGCAGAAATACATCGGCTACCTCTCACCCCAAGAATTAATGTGGGATCTTGGTCAGCAAGTATCTTTTGCTGAAAAGGGAGCGGTTGTGGTATTGCGATTGTCAGTACGAGATTATCACATCTCACAGATAGCCCAAATTGTGGAATCGGAAGATGCCCTAATTTTAGGCTTGCAACTCCGATCGGCAGGTAGTGATTTTTTAAATGTAGCGGTTAAGATCAATCAATCCGATTTAAGTCGAATTGTAAAGGCCTTTGAACGCTATGAATATAATGTTGTGGAACTTTATCACGAAAGTCTTTTTGATGATACTGCCTCTGATCGCTATGAAGGACTGGTGAAATACCTCAATATATAAGATGAAGCTTGCGGTATACGGAAAGAAGTTCAGTGCAGAGGCTCGCGAGGATATCGAAAACTTGCATTCGATATTAGTGGAGTCTAAAATCGACTTCAAAGTCTTCCATCGGCTTAATGATTTTATAAAAAGTCATTGTAATCTTGGTTTAGACTTTGATGAATTCCACAGTCATGAAGATCTTATAAGTTACCAGCCCGATTTCTTAATTACCATAGGTGGAGATGGAACTATTTTGGATGCCACCACATTAGTGCGCGACAGCGGTATCCCTATTTTGGGTATTAACACCGGTCGATTGGGGTTCCTTTCCAATGTAAATCGCAAAATGGTTGCCGAAAGCCTCGAGTCTATCTTTAGAGAGGATTATAAATTAAGTCAGCGTAGACTATTACACTTGGAATGCGATGCCTTGGATTTGGACTTGCCTTTTGCTTTGAATGAGATTACGGTAAGCCGAAAGGATACCACCGCAATGGTAACAGTAGAGGTGAGTATTGATGGCGAATTCTTTAATAATTACTGGGCTGATGGCTTAATAATCGCCACTCCGACTGGGAGTACTGGTTATTCTTTAAGTTGCAATGGACCGATTATTATGCCTGGTTCGGAGACCTTGGTTTTAACTCCGATTGCACCGCACAATCTAACCGCCCGACCTTTCGTTATCCCGAACAGTTGTGAGATTGAGCTTAAGGTTTACAGTCGTGAAGGCTGGAACTTAGTATCCCTTGATTCGCGAATTTATTCACTCCCAAATGGTGAGCCCTTGAAGATTCGAATTGCCGACTTTACCATTGGCTTGGTAGAGACTGCAGATCAGACCTTCGCGCAGACCCTGAGAAATAAACTAATGTGGGGAATGGATAAGCGGAATTAATCTCCTTGATTTATATATATTTGCGCTCCCAAAAATGAAGCATAAATCTTTCATAATCAAAAGCATACTGTTTTTGCTCTTGCCCTTTATGGTATCAGCCCAGTATCTTGAGCTTGGAATTAACGGCGGCGGCTCCAATTTTATAGGAGACGTGGGCCCTTATCGCGTGGATATCCCACGTGGATATCATGCTGGTTTCCTAGCTCGCTACAACTTTAATCGCTATTGGTCTATTCGTTTTCAAGGAAACTACGGCATGATTGCCGCCGATGATGCCAATTCGAATTTAGCCGAAAGACAAGAACGCAATCTTTCCTTCCGTTCCGAAATTTGGGAAGCCTATGCCGCGGCAGAATTTAACTTCTTTGAGTTTCAGCCGGGCACCAAGTTAAATCACACGCCATATATTAATGCCGGCTTCGGAATTTTTAGTTTTAGTCCCGAAGCAGAACTCAATGGCACTTGGCATGATTTACGATCCTTGCGCACCGAGGGACAAGGAACTTCGGTTGGAGCTGGGGCGCCCTACGCTACGGCCAGCTCCTACTTTATTTTTAGTTTAGGATATAAATGGGGTATTGGTCGTTTTACTTCCATTGCCATAGAAAGTAGTTTTAGAAGTAGCTATAACGACTACCTAGATGATGTTAGCGGTTATTATGCCGATCCCGATGTACTGCGCACGGAAGTCTCAGAATTATCTGCGACCTTAGCCGATCGTAGTTTAAGTCAGAGCGATAAAGAGAATCTTCTCAGAGGAAATCCAAGCAATAAGGACTGGTATATTTTTACCGGATTTACCCTGCAATTTAAGTTTGGAGAGCTCTATGAGAAATGCGAGAATTTCATTGGGGGCTAAATAGTAAAGAATGTCAGAGCTTAAGGAACAAGTTAAAGCACTAAAATCTATTCCACGCCATGTGGCCATTATAATGGATGGCAATGGTCGCTGGGCAAAAAAGAAGGGCTTCCTCCGTGCCCTAGGACACGAAAATGGAGTAGATGCTTTACGCCGAATTGCGACTGCGGCTGCAGAAGTAAATATCGAATACCTTACAGTTTATGCCTTTAGTAGTGAAAACTGGAATCGACCCAGGGCAGAGGTTAAAGCCTTGATGTCCTTATTGGTAAGCAGTCTTAAAAAGGAGTTAAAAACTCTTAACGAGAACCAGATTCGCTTAAAAGCTATTGGCGATACTACATCTTTGCCAAAGGATTGCCAATCGGAATTGGCAGAAGTAATGGAATTGACCAAGCATCATAAACATATGACCTTAACCCTTGCGCTTAGTTATGGCAGTCGCGAGGAATTAAGCCAAGCAGCCCGGAAACTGGCCATTGAAGTGGCAGAGGGAAAGCGCAGTGCCGAAAGTATAAACGAAGAAGCACTGAGCGAGAAACTCTACACCGCCGATATGCCCGATCCGGATTTATTGATTCGTACCAGTAATGAGTACCGCATCAGTAATTACCTGCTCTGGCAAATTGCCTATTCGGAGCTATTTTTCAGCCCTAAGCTGTGGCCCGATTTTCAGGCAGACGACTTATTTGAAGCGGTACTCGATTTTCAGAATCGGGAACGTCGCTTTGGAAAAACTAGTGAGCAATTAAAATCTAACGTATCATAATGCAAAAGCTCTTGCGGCTGGCAGTATGGATCCTGCTTTTTCAACCTTGGAATATCTTCGCACAAATCGGTGGCGATGTTACCGTAGTACCCGGAGTAAAGTATGAAATTGGGGGTATTCGCATTACGGGGTCAGACAATCTCGATAAACAAGTAATCACCTTAATTTCGGGTCTTCAGGTAGGTCAAGAAATTACCCTACCCGGAGAAGAAACTACCAAGGCCATCGAAAACTTGTGGCGTCAAAAACTCTTTGATGATATTGGCCTATACGTAACTGAGGTAAAAGGAAAACTTGTATTCCTAGAAATCCGTTTACGTGAACTACCAAAACTTAGTAAGTACGGTATTAAGGGTTTGTCAAAATCCAAAAGAGATAACCTTCGTGATGAATTAGACCTAAGCAGCGGCCTAATCGTTACCGAAAACCTTATCGTTAATACCCGCAATATTGCGCGCGACTTTTTTGTGAATGATGGTTATCTGAATGCCAATGTTGAGGTGCGCAAGAAACCAGATACTACCCGCTCTAATTCAGTAATCCTCGATATTATCGTAGATCGTGGCGAGCGTGTTAAGATTCGTAATATCAATGTGATTGGTAACGAAAACCTAAGCGACCGTAAAGTACGTAAGGCCATGGATGAAACAGTTCGTAGCCGAATCTGGAATATCTTTAAATCTTCCAAACTGATTAAGGAAGAGTATGAGGAAGATAAGCGTCTTATCATTGAAAAGTATAATGCCGAGGGTTTCCGTGATGCGCGAATTGTAAAGGATAGTATTTATGCGGTGGATGATGATCGCATTAATATTGACCTGCATATTGTAGAAGGGCCAAAGTATCATTTTGGTGACATCACCTGGCTAGGTAATTCTAAATATACCGATGAGGTACTAACCGAAGTATTGGCCATTAAAAAAGGAGATGTGTA
>CATMQD010000050.1 GCA_950073045.1 uncultured Flavobacteriales bacterium
AGCTGCTAAAAAAAAAGCCCCCATTGTTTGTAGAAGATTACATACTTTTTAAAGTGCAAGCTTGTCCCGGCCCAGCCAGGATTCATCCAAGGAAAAAGATAAAAACTAAACCACTCAAAGCCTTGAAAAAGACGCTACCCCTGTTATATAATTTGATATGGTGCTACGAAGGACGCACCAGAGGGACTCACATCGAAAGCCCAATGATTACTCCCTTCTTTCCTGGCAAAGTTCCACTAATACTCCGTGGCTACTTTTTGGGTGTAAAAAGGCAACCAGTTTATTATCGGCTCCAAATTTTGGCTGCTCATTAAGCAATACAAAACCCTCCCCTTTTAAACGCTCAATCTCCGCTTCGATATCCTCCACATCAAAAGCGATGTGATGGATGCCTTCTCCGCGTTTAGCGATAAACTTAGAAATTGGACTATCGTCATTAGTGCCTTCTAACAACTCAATTTTATTAGGCCCAACTTGAAAAAATGAAGTGATTACCCCTTCACTTTCCACACCTTCCTGCTTATAAGACTCCGCTCCAAAAAGCTTGGCATAAGTCTCATTAGCTTCCTTTAAGTTTTTTACGGCAATGCCGATATGCTCAATTTTACGCATGATATAGCTGTTTAATTCTAAGCAAAACTTTGCATCTCCACCAATTTGTGATAAATGCCTTGTCGGTCCAGTAAGTCTTGGTGACTACCTCGCTCTGCAATCTGACCATCATTTATCACCACAATCTCATCAGCATGTTGAATCGTACTTAATCGGTGGGCAATTACTAAGGAGGTACGATTTTTCATTAATCGGAATAAAGCATCCTGAACCAATTTCTCCGATTCGGTATCTAAGGCAGAAGTAGCCTCATCTAAAATTAAAATCGGTGGATTCTTTAAAACTGCTCGGGCAATACTCAATCGCTGCTTTTGGCCACCGCTTAATTTACCACCCGCATCACCAATATTGGTATCATAGCCCTCTGGCAAACGATCGATAAACTCGTGAGCATTGGCAATTTTAGCCGCCTCAATAATCTCCTCCTTGGTCGCATCAGGTTTACCTAAAGCGATATTATAGGCTACCGACTCATTAAACAATAGCGTTTCCTGAGTTACAATTCCTAAATGCGACCTTAGGTCCTGAAGCTTAATCTTTTTAATATCCTCCCCGTCGATCTTCAAGCTTCCGCTATCAATATCATAAAAACGTGGTACTAAATTGGTTAAGGTGGTTTTTCCGCCGCCACTCTGTCCAACCAAGGCGATTGTTTTACCTTTTTCTACCTTGAGGTTAATGCCACTAAGCACTTTTTTCTCTTGGTAAGAGAAACTCACATTCTCAAATTCAATAGCCGATTTAAACTCTTTGTAATCCTTCGCATCCGGTCCATCTTTAATAGGGTTCTCCGCATCTAAAAGCTCCAAAACCCTTTCGGCAGATGCATTTCCTCTCTGAATCTGATAGCTGGCTTGGGATAAAGTTTTACTCGGTGGGATTATCTGATAGAAGAGCAATAGATAAGCAATAAACTTTTCGGCGGTAAAGCTATTTTCTGCCAATACCAAACCACCACCATACCAGATGATAACTGCCATTACGCCCGTTCCTAAGATCTCTGAAATTGGAGAAGCAAGGTCATTACGGCGCAAGACCTTATTCATCAAATTGAAATAATTATTAGAGACCCTTTTAAATAAATTGGCCTTCTGCTCTTCTGCCGTAAAGGCTTTAATAACCTTTAGTCCACCAACTGTTTCTTCCGTTAAGGATAAAATATCGCCCATTGATTCTTGGGCCTTCGTGCTTGCTCTCTTTAGGCTTTTGCCAATACGAGTAATTAGCAAGGAAACGAAGGGGAGTAAAATAAACACAAAGAGGGTGAGCTGTGGACTCATCCAAACCAAAATAGCTAAAGAACTGATGATAATTATCGGTTCTCTAAAAATCATGCCTACCGTAGCTAAAACGCCCCACTCAATTTCTTTGAGATCGGAAGTCATGCGCGACATCACATCACCCTTTCGCTGCTCGGTAAAAAAGCCTACTGGTAAATCTAAAATCTTGCGGTGAAGGTCTAAACGAATATCGCGTGTAATACCATTCCGCATAGGTGCAATAAGAAACTGCGCTAAATAGCGGAATACATTCTTTAGAAAAAAGGCAATAACGACAAGAATACAAACGTAGAACAAGGCAGCTTGCTGACCCGTTTCCTGCAAACGGATACCAATCTGGTAGGTTAGAAACTCATTGCCGTATGCCATGATGTCGCCATCAAAAACGGGGGCAGCCTCCGGTGCTTCCGCATTATCGAAGATGATTCTTAAGACCGGAATAACTAAGCCAATACTAGCCAGCGAAAATATGGTGGCAAAGAGATTTGCCAATACGCTTAAAATAACGGTTCCTTTATAAGGATAGGCGTAGCGTACGACGCGCCAAAATGCTTTCATTCGGGCAAAGGTAAGGCATCTAGCGCAGCCTATTCCCCTAAACTTTACTTAAGCTTTTAGAGAACTTGATGGCCTTCTTTTGGTTTACTTTGCACTACAATTGATTATTTCCCATGACCAAAAGACAATGGGCCATTATAGGCGGGGCTATTTTATTAGGCCTAGCTTTTCTCTTAAAGAACTACCTGGCCGATTCTGCCCAAAGCAAAGCTCCTCTAAAACCTAAAGCCGGTAAATTAGTAGCCTACCAAGATTTAAAAGCGGATAGTGTGGCCATTCGCATTCCCATCGACGGACCGGTGCAAGCGCTAAATAAAATTGAAATTTACTCCGAAGTAACCGGCATTGTAAAGTCTAATGCCCGCCGATTTGAAGAAGGGCAATCTTACCGTAATGGCGAGGTATTACTAGCCATGGACAATTCGGAAGCGGAAAGTGCCTACCGCAGCGCCCGCAGCAATTACTTCAGTTTGGTGAGTCAGGTTTTACCAGATATTAAACTAGACTTTCCAGATCGATTCGATACCTATTACAATTACCTGCAGGGGCTTAGTAAAAATCAATCTTTAAGCGCGCCACCCACTGAGAAGAATGCCCAACTGAAATTATTCCTCAGTGGCCGAAATCTTTACAGCAGCTTTCAAAATGCCGAGGCGGCGCGGATCCGTTTATCCAAATTCGAAATCTCCGCACCTTTTGATGGGGTGGTAACCGAAGCTATGGTAGAAGCAGGACAGCTGGTTCGAGCGGGTCAGGTTTTAGGCGAGTTTATAGGCAAGGGCCGCTACGAAATGATTAGCAGTGTTTCACCAGAAGAAGCACGCATGATTGAAATTGGCGACAGTGTTAAGCTATATAGCAATGATAATCGCAGAACATACTCTGGTGTGGTTTATCGCAAAAACGAAAAGGTTAACCCCAATACTCAGGGTTTAAATATCTACATCAGCCTAGAGGCTGAAGATTTAA
Organism: uncultured Flavobacteriales bacterium; assembly: GCA_950073045.1. Lineage (GTDB taxonomy): Bacteria > Bacteroidota > Bacteroidia > Flavobacteriales > Schleiferiaceae > Croceimicrobium. Next base: position 3,420 of record CATMQD010000050.1, read on the forward strand.
ATGACGGCGAATACCTCCGTGCGGAACTAAGAGGGAAGTCGATTGCCAATGCCATTGAATTAGATCGCAAATTGCTTTTGGATGAAAAAAGCCTCTTTACCATAAAAGACAGTGCTTTGGTAGTGCAGGAGGTAAATATCCTACATCGTGATCCGGAAAGGGTAATTATTGAGGCTCCCGATAATCGAATGCGGGTGCCTTTGAAAAAGGTTCCCGGTGCTTACCCAGGCATGAAAGTACGACTCACAAAAGCCACTAAGCAGTGAAGCGTTTTTTAGAGTTCTTTATAAAGTATCCGGTTACCGTAAATGTAATGATGATCGCTGCCCTGATTTTTGGGGCGGTAGCCTGGAATAGCCTTAATTCTACCTTTTTCCCTTTAATTCCGGAGCGCTTTATTGTGATCAACGCCATTTATCCCGGTGCCTCTCCAGAGGAGATTGAGGAGGGAGTGGTGAATAAAATTGAGGAAAACCTAAAAGGGGTATCAGGCATCGATCGCTATACCTCGAGCAGTAGCGAAAATGTGGCCACCGTAACCGTGGAAGTATTGCGCGATGCCAATAGTAAAGAGGTTTTGGATGATGTGGAAAATGCGGTAAACCAGATTTCATCCTTCCCCACTGGATTAGAACCGGTTACTGTTTTTCTACGTGAAAATGTTACCCTCAGCATCACTTTTGCACTGCAAGGCGAAAACCTCAGTTTGGCAGCCTTAAAATCTGCGGCCCGCGATGTGGAAGATGAACTTCGCAAAATTGATGGAATTTCGAAAGTGGAATTAGTCGGCTTGCCGGAGGAGGAGATTGAAATTGCGGTAAATCAAAAAATGATGCGAGCCTATGACCTTAGCTTCGAGCAAATTGGTCAGGCAGTAGCCGCTAGTAATTTGGATATTACCGGAGGAAAGATAGAAACGGCTACCGAGGAATTGCTAATTCGAGCCCGCTACAAATCTTATGATCCTGAGGACCTCCTAGCAACCGTAATAAAGGCTAATCCTCAAGGCGGAAAGGTTCTTTTATCGGATGTGGCCGAAGTGCGCAAACAGTTTAATGATGCCGCTGCCACCGTGGAATTGAATGGATCTACTGCCGTTAAGGTGCTGATTAACAACACCGATAGTGAAGACATTCTAGTAAGTGCCGAAGATGTAAAAGCCTTTGTGGCAGACTTTAATGCTCGTCAGGATGTGCTAAGCGCAACTGTTGTAAACAACCGCGCCAATCTACTTTCACAACGTAAGGCTCTGCTTATCGAAAATGGATTGATAGGGGTTTTCTTGGTTTTAATCCTACTCAGTTTGTTCCTTAATTTCCGAGTGGCCTTTTGGGTAGCGGCGGGTCTACCGATTTCCTTTTTTGGGATGTTTATTTTGGCCACCTATTTTGGGGTTACCATAAATGTAATTTCCCTTTTCGGGATGATCGTAGTGGTTGGTATTCTGGTGGATGATGGCATTGTGGTAAGTGAGAATATTTATCATCATTACGAGAAGGGTAAAAACCGAATTCGTGCTGCGGTAGACGGTACCATGGAAGTTTTACCGGCGGTTATCTCGGCGGTGCTTACCACCATTATTGCCTTTTCTACCTTCTTTTATATTGATGGTCGGGCGGGTGACTTCTTCTCCGAAATGTCCTTTATTGTAATTGCCACTTTAGGGGTTTCCTTAATCGAAGCCTTAATTATTCTCCCTTCCCATATTGGTCACTCCAAAGCACTTAGCTTATCCTATAAAAAGAATTACCTCGAACGTAAATTGGAGGCCTTTCTAAAGCGTATGCGGGAAGGTTTTTACCGACCGGTACTTGACTTTGCCCTAAAATATAAATTCCTCACCTTCAGCATTGCCGTGGCGGCCTTCTTAATCACCTTGGGAGCTATGCAGGGTAAGTTGATCCGCATATCTTACTTCCCTTTTATTGACCAAGATAATTTCGCGGTAAGCCTTAAAATGCCGGCCGGAACTAGAGAGGATGTTACTATTTCCTATCTCGATAAAATTCGTGAAGCGGCCTTGGAGGTAAACGACAGCTTACGCGATCAAATCCCCGGCGGACAAGATGTGATCCGCATGGTGGAGCTCAGCACTGGCCCCACCACTAATGAAGGAAGTTTGGATATCATCCTGCTTAATAGTGAAGAGCGGATAGTTAGCTCTACAGTAGTAGTAAATGCACTGCGAGAATTAACGGGACCGATTTATGAAGCGGAGAATCTCACCTTTGGAACGGTTGGTGCCTTTGGTAAGCCGGTTTCCGTTTCCCTACTCAGTAAAAACTACGAAGATTTAGAGGCCGTAAAGCTCCGATTGAAAGATGCCATGGCCCAAGTTGCCGAGCTACGAGATGTGGTGGACACAGACTTAGAAGGGGTGCGGGAAATACGCTTAAAGCTGAAGGATAAGGCTTACCTCCTTGGCTTAAACCCAGCAAGTATAATGCAGCAGGTCCGTCAGGGCTTCTTTGGTTATGAAGTGCAACGCTTGCAGATTAAGGAAGATGAAGTAAAGGTTTGGGTACGTTATGATGATGAAACGCGGGGCTCCATTTATAATTTGGAGGAAATGTATATCCGTGCCCCGCAAGGCGGAAAGTATCCCCTTCGCGAATTAGCGGATTATACTATCGAAAGGGGATCCTTAACCATTAACCACCTGGATGGTGAACGGGAGATTAAGGTAGAAGCGGATTTAGCAGACCCCAATGGATCGGCGCCCGATATGATCGCCCTGGTACGTGATGAAGTTTTACCGCCCATTTTAGCCGATTACCCCAGTGTAAGCTTCTTATTCGAAGGTCAGAATCGGGAAGCCCAAAAAACCATTATATCGGCTCAAAAGACCTTTCCTCTAATTCTAGTTCTGATTATTTTAGTGATCACCTTTACCTTCCGCAGTTTCTACCAAGCGGTGGTCATTTTCACCTTAATTCCCCTCAGCTTAGTGGGGGTAGCCTGGGGGCATTATTTACATGGTATTCCGCTGAGTATTTTCTCCTTTTTAGGGATTATCGCCTTAATTGGGGTAATTGTAAATGATAGTCTGGTTTTAGTGAGTAAGATGAATAATTACCTCAAGGAAGGCCTCGATTTTCATGATGCGGTATTCCAGGCGGGACTATCACGCTTTAGAGCGATTCTTCTAACTAGTGCCACCACCATTGCTGGATTGGCTCCTCTTATTTTAGAGAAAAGTGTACAGGCTCAATTCCTTATCCCAATGGCTATTTCATTGGCTTATGGAATTATGATGGCCACCTTCCTTACCTTGATTTTACTTCCGGTATTATTAACCTACCTCAACCATGCAAAAATTTACGGCTTATGGTTCTGGCGGGGTAAGAAACCCAATCATGAAGAAGTGGAGCCTGCAATAATTGAATTAAAAGACGAACATGAATAGGCTAATCATCGCATTGCTTCTAATTGGCGGAAGCCTAGAGGGCCAATCTGCCCTGAGCTTAGCGGATGCCGTTAAAATTGCTTTAAAGCAAAACCTAGATATCCAAGTTGCAGAAAAAGGAGCGGAAATTGCGGATACCCGCGAGAATTGGGGTCAGGCTGGGTTTTTACCCAATGTAAATGCCTCGGCCTCCTATACTTTTTCGCAAACCGATGTACAGCAGCAATTAGCTGTGGGTAGTGATAGCACTGGCGCTCCTCCACCCATTCGAGAGTTTAATGATGCGGTTTCCGAAAACTATAACGCTGGGATTAGTGCTAATTACGTCCTCTTTGATGGTTTAGGTAGAATCAATAACTGGAAGAAGTTACAATTACAGAAAGAACAGAGCGAATTGCAATTGCGCTTCACGATAGAGAATACCCTATTGCAAGTGTTTAGTGCCTATTACAATTTAGCCCGACAAAACGAGCAGGTAGCTATTGCCAAAGAGTCGGTTCGTTTATCCTTACGGCGATATAAGCGCGCCCAAACCGCCCAAGAAATCGGTTCGCAAAGCAAATTGGAATCATTAAGTGCATTAGTAGACTTACGGCGAGATAGCGTGGCTTACTTAAATAGCTATAATGCCTTTGCTAAAAGCAGAAGGGAATTGAATCGCCTTTTGAATTTACCGATAGACAGTGTATATCCAGTGGACACCAACATCACCTATCGCAATGATTTAGAGTATGGCATGCTGTATAGCGAAGCCCTGAATAATAATGCTGCCTTGGTACAGGCAGAGATAGCTCGGGAAATCAATCGCAAGGACCTTAACATCGCTTGGAGTGACCGCATGCCTGAAATTGCGGCTAATGCGGGTTATAATTTTAGTCGACAAGAAAATGAAGGCGGCTTTTTGCTTTTTACCGAAAACACGGGTTGGCAATATGGCTTAAATGCGCAATGGAATATCTTCAGTTCTTATCGCTCACAAACGGCAGTTGAGACTGCCCGCATAGCCATATTTCAATCGGAAATTAGCTTGGAACAAGCCCGACAGCAAGTTCAGGTTGATTTATCCAATGCCTGGCTAGACTATCAAAACGCTGGGAAAATCTTTAGTATAGAAAGACGGAACTTAGAAGTCGCCAAACTCAACTATCAACGCAGTCAGGAGGCCTACGCCTTAGGCACCATTACCAATGTTCAGCTTCGTGAAGCGCAAATTAATTACATCTCGGCGAAAGCCGCTGTAAACGATTTAAGCTACCGATTAAAAATGGCGGAAATTGAGTTGCAAAGGGTTGCAGGAGCCTTGATTGGGGAGGTGTAATTAAGTACTTAGTATTTAGTATTTAGTATTTAGTACGCTCGCGGTGCTCGCTTTTAGATTAGATCCTGCTATAATAAAGGGCTCAGAACATTTTAACAGCAGCTACAACCGTGGACCATTTGTGACCTCGACAAAGCCCTATGACCACTTCGCCTGTACCCTAGCAGGCTCTGCTATATTTTGTCTATAAGTAGTTAGTATTTAGTACGCTCGCGGTGCTCGCTTTTAGACTGGATCCTGCTGGAATAAAGGGCTTAGGATATTTTAACAGTAGCTACAAACATGTTCCATTTGTGACTTAGCGGGTAAAAAAAATCCCGACCTACTCTCGTAAATCGGGATTCTGTTCTAGTGTTTGGTTATATCCCCCTATTCACAGCTGAGATCAGCTATAATATCATAAGCTACCCTGGAGTCGCCACCAGTAAATACGCGGCGCATCACATACATGGTAATATTAGTAACCGTCTTTCCTTCGGGAACATTAAAGAACTTCCTGGGTACGAAATAGGTTTTAAAAATCCCATCGCCATAAGCCGTCATTTGTAGTTCTGGATAATTACCTACCGTGAAAGCATTATTCGCAATTTTCACGGTAGTACTATCACTTAAAGTAGCTTCGGCAAAGAACCACACATCATCATCAGCAAGGTTCTGCATGCCTGGAACCGTCTCTTCATTATTATCATAATAAAGCATTACCAAATCATCATCTTGGAAACGCCCAGGGAACAAAAAGGCTGGATTACGCACCGTTACTGGTGGATCTACTGCGATTTTGAGATCTTCTGACTTTCGATCGGGATCACCGTAACCACCGCCATCTTTAGGTTTTACCAGAAACTCGATATCATTATCGAATACCGTTTGGGCATCCACTTCATAAAACTCGGTAGGCGTCATCGTAAAGGAATAGATATTCTCCGCCTCTTTGGTCATTACCAATAAATCATTGCTGCTCTTCCATGGCTCAGAACCTGTTCCGTTTACCAAAGGATGTGGATCCTGATGTTCGGCTGGGTTCCAAGTCCAGATGTATAAATCTAGGCCTGCAGCCGCATCGGCTTGCAAATTTTGCACGTGCTCTTGGCTAGCATCTAGTTTAGAAATATCTACAATAATTTTTAGTTCAGTAGTAGGGTCTTGGTACTCGGCTGGCTCGGTGGTAACCTGAGCATTAGCCACAGTAGCAGCACCTAATCCTAGGGTTAATAAACCCAATTTTTGCATCCAGTTCTTCATCTTAATTGCTACGATTAAAGGTGTAGATATAACGAGCATATACTTCATCGCAAGAAGACTTTAGCTCTTGGAATTTCAACTCTGGATCGATGGCACGCACCATACTTCCTAGTCCTACAGTTGTAGTATCGGAAGATCCAGGGGCGAATAAATAGAGGTTAGAAGGATACTCTTCATCATCAAAGGCATAAGTACCATTAATGGAAGTGAAGGGCAATCCATCTAAGTTAACAGCGGTAATCTGGTACGATTTAGCATCCGCATTAAACTCAATATCCACTTCATTTTGACTAAGCGGCCCAACGAAATAGTCGCTCACATCGCGAGTTTCCCACTGCGGAAAAGAACGATCTTCTATCTCAACAACGCTTAGGCTCCACTTACCGTCGATTCCGGTAATAACAGAATAAGGTTCCCCAATATCTTGATAGGCTTCGGGTCGACAAGCAATAAAGGCCGCCACGATAAAACCAAACATTACTAATTTTCTCATTGTCTTATTTTTTTGGATTAACATCCTCCGGTAGGATTCAATTCAAATTCGGTGGTTTGCTCAGAAATAGGGAATTGAATCACCATTCCATTACAATCCCAAGAATCACCACGTACATTAATATTCTCTCCGCCAATGGCTCCACGGCGTTTCAACTGTTGGATACGGTCTCCTTCTCCAAACATTTCAATACGGCGCTCATAACGGGCGGCTTCAATCACCTCGGATGCTGAAGAACCTGCGGCCAAATTATTTTGGCTACCATTATAAGCTCTTTCGCGCACATCATTCACATCTTGAATAGCCACACTTAGATCGCCATTACTCAAAGCTAAGGCTTCGGCACGTAAAAGTTTAAGATCAGTTAAGTGAATGATGCTCACGTCGAAGAATTCCTGGTTAAATTTCTTCACTAAAACTACATCATCTACCAATTCGAAGAACTCCTTAATACGACGATCAGTAGTATCTCCAGCATAGGTGTTGTAAAACTCTAAAGTGGCTTTAAATAAAGGGTCTGCATTTACATCAGAACGGTAATTATCGGTAAATCCGGTAGAACGGAAATCACGTAAAGTAGAATTCGAAGTGGTACTAAACACTGCCTCGCTTACTACTACCGTATCGATTTCAAATCGGTCTATGCTGGTACCTAAGCTGTAATTACCGCCATCAATTACCATCGAAGCATGTTCTGCGGCTTTCACATAGTCACCTTTCTGGAAGTAAATCTTCGCCAAGAAACCATGGGCGGCGTCTTGAGAGGCGTAGTATAATGAGCTTTGTGGTAAAGCATCTAAAGAAGCTTCTAGGTCGGCAATAATTGCATTGTAATTAGCACCCACTGGATCGCGAGGTACGATCTCCTCTACAGTACTGGTTTTATAGATAATTCCAGGATGACCATCATTATTGGTGTAACCGCTTGGCTGAGCAAAAAGCTTCAATATTTCCCATTGGGAGATGGCTCTTAAGAATCGAACTTGGGCAATAATCTCTTCGCGCTCGGCGGCCGAGAAATCGAAGTTGTTAATCACCTCAAGGATACGATTTCCGCGAAAAGCGGTGATATAAGGATCTTGGTAAATACCGCCAATTGTTCCGTTAAAGAACAAGGTATTGTGATTGTAAACCTCGGTAAGATCCTCGCTAATGGTTGGCTCGGTAAGGTTATCCCCTAAAAGCTCCCCTAAATATTGGATACGACCATTGTACACATTAGCGGTTACATCGTAACAACTTTGTAAAACATCTAAAACATCCTGCTTAGTCTGCAGGGCTTCTTCTTCGGTAAGAGCCGAACCTTGCAATTCGGTTTCTAACATTTTCTCGCAGCCTGTGCTAAAGAGGAGGCCACCGGCAAGTAAAATATAGCTTAATGACTTTTTCATGATCTCAGGCTTAGAAGTTAACATTTAGACGAATGGAATAGGTACGCTCCTGTGGAGGAGTTAAGTAAGTAATATTCACACTCATATTACGGTCGGTAGCATTTTCGAAGTCACGAGCAATTTCTGGATCCAAACCTGGGTACTTGGTAAAGGTTAATAGGTTGGTACCGATAAATGAAATTTGCGCTCCTTTTAATCCTAAAGATTTAGATTGCTCGCGGTTTAAGCGATAGCTTAAGGTAACATTACGGAGGCGTAAATAGCTACCATCATGCAACCATAAATCGGTATTAATCCATGGAGTTGTAGAGCCTAGGTTGCGCTCATCTAGCGTTAAAGCGGGATATTTCGCTTCATCACCTGGTGCTCTCCAGCGGTCAAAAATATGCTCTGTTTTGTTCCAGTCATCCATGCGTCCAAGCTGTCGCTTAGATGAAGAATCGTAAATATCAGAGCCAATTACAAACACAAATAATACGCTAAGATCCCATTGCTTGTAGCCGAAGGTATTGGTGAAACCACCTACTGCATCTGGTAATACATTACCTACCGCTACCCGATCCGCTGGATCCCAAACGAAGGTTGGATTACCATCGATATCTAGGTAAACAGGCTGACCCGTAGTTGGATCTACATGGCTGAAACGAACGAGGAAGTTTGTACCAACAGGTTCGCCAACAATGGTACGAGTATCATTTGTTCCACCACCAACGGCATCGGCAGAATAACCACCCAAACTTACAATCTCATTATAGTTATAGGCAATATTGAAATCGGTTGTCCAGCGGAAATCACCAACTAGGTTACGCGTTTTAATTTGGAATTCAACTCCTTCATTTAGAAGTCCACCCACATTATCGTAGAAAGATCCAAAACCGGAAACTCGAGGAAGACTCACGTTTAACAATACATCGGAAGTTTGCTTGTTGTAATAAGCAATTTCACCCGTAATACGATCTTGGAACAAACCGTACTCCAAACCGAAATCGATAACCTGAGTAGTTTCCCAACGTAAATCAGGATTCGGGTTGTTTAGGGGGAATAAGATATCGCGTCCATCATAAGCGGCCGCATTACGCTGATAGCGCGCACGCCACTCAGTGCTCGTTAAGTTGGCATTACCAATCCAGCCAATGCTCGACTTTAATTTCAAATAGTTGAACCAACGATTGTCGCGCATCCATCTTTCTTCGGAAATAATCCATCCTGCAGAAACAGAAGGAAAGTAACCAAAACGGTTTTCGGGGCCAAAACGAGAGCTACCATCAGAACGCAATACTACTTGCGCTAAATATTTATCGCGGTAGCTGTAGTTAATACGTCCGAAGAAGGACATGAAACGACTGATAAAAGAAGTTGTTACCGAGTCAAATTCGTAGTTATCACGTAAATCCGATTCGGAATAGAAAGGACCGGCGGCATCTTCTACGAAATTACGCTGACCAGTAACATTACCAGCACTGTCTCTTAAGGTCATGGCATAAGAACGGGTAAAGTTTTCCTGATACTCGGTACCGGCCATAAACTGGAATTTACTTTCATCGTTCATTAACCATTCGTAGGTACCAGTTAAGAAACCACTGTAATTGTAAGAACGTTGTGGATAGCGATCGGCAATACCACGACCAGCTGTTGCTGAACCCACATTAGCGGTGTTCGGGCCGGCAGGATTGTAAATGTCTTCCATAGACTGGTAATAGTCCATAGAAGCAGAGGCAAGAACATTAAAGTTCTTGAAAGGTGAGTAGGTTACCTTCACATTATTTACTGCCCGCAAGTCGGTATAACGCCAGTCTTTTAATTCTCGTTGAGCAACCGGGTTATTATTGATACCTGCTTGCAACCAGTAATCACCAGGGCGATTTAAAGTATCGCCAGCATCACTCACATTATATTGATCCCAGTATATAGGATAAATCGGTAGGGCAGTACTCATGGCCGAACCTAAACCACCGGCCCAAGCATTATCTACCCTATTGTAGATGCTTTGCGTTAAGCTAGTACTTGCGCTTAAGCTCAACTTATCGCTAAAACGGTAATCACCATTAAAACGACCACTTAAACGATTGTACTCATCACCTACTATATAAGATTGGTTTTGGTCGTAAGAAATTCCCGCGTAGAAATTATACTTCTCGGTTCCTTTAGACACGTTAAAATCGTAAAATGCTTTGTAGCCATTGCGCACTACTTGATCTACCCAGTCGGTATTGGTTCGCTGGGCATCATCCCAAGCCACACCACGTTGTAAAACTGGGGTACCGGTATTGCCATCGTTTATCCAAGCCTCGCGGTACAATTGTAAATATTGATCCGAGTTAAGCATATCCGGACGACGAGTAGGTTGAGAAATACCTTGGGTGGTAGAGAAGTTATATTGTAAACCACCTTTGCTACCACGCTTAGTGGTAATAAGGATTACACCATTAGCACCACGAGAGCCATAAATAGCAGTAGCCGCGGCATCCTTTAGAATTTCTACCGAGGCGATATCGTCGGGGTTTAAGAATGCCAGTGGGTTTTGGTTCATACCTCCACTGTTTCCACGACTAAAGTAATCTTGATTTAACTGTACTCCATCTACAATATAAAGCGGATCACCACCCGCTCCAATACTTGTAATACCACGAACACGAACTACCGAAGGCGAACCTGCCAAACCACTACCGGTTACAATCTGTACCCCGGCAGCTTTACCCTGCATAGCCGTTTCAAAACTTGGCGCCGGCATATCGTTTAATTCCTTGGCATCAAGCTTAACCACATTACCGGTCATGTCGCGTCGGCGCTGAACACCATAGCCTACTACCACAATTTCATCTAATTGGGAGCTGTTCTCGGCCAAAACCATATTTAGGGTTTTGGTTTCGCCTTCTTTCAAGCTTAGTTCCACACTTTTGGTCTCAAAACCAATGAAGGTAAACTCTAAAGTTACCTTTCCGGCTTTTAAACCTGTAAGGGTGTACTTTCCATCGAAATCGGCTGCTGTTCCAACACCAGCTTGACCTACGGCCACAACCGACGCTCCTGGTAAGGACTCTCCGGATTTATCAGTTATAGTCCCTTGGACCACCTGCGCCTCCAGACTCCACACGGCCATGGAAAAAAGCAGCGCAAATAGAGACTGTAAAGTTCTTTTCATAAGGGTTACATTAAGATTGGTTGTTCAAAAGTAGCAAAAAAGGATAAAGTGTAAAAAGTACACTTCATTTTTTAAAATTATGTTAAATCAAAAATCGGCGGTAGAAGTCCCTACCTTGTGAGAGCAATTCAAATTAAGACCCAGTAAATATACTGGGAGCCCCGAACTAATTTCATGATGAAAGTCAGTAAATACCTCATCTTCACGCTGCTGCTGAGCATCGAATTATCCGCGCAATTAGCGGGACAATTACAAAGAATCCCCAATTTCCCAAGCGAATTTATTGAAGCACGCAGGGTGGATATTTGGACCCCAGAAAATAGTTCAGGGCCCTATAAAGTGTTGTTTATGCACGATGGTCAGATGCTTTTTCAGCGAGATTCTACCTGGAATGGACAAGAATGGGGAGTGGATGAGAGTTTAGACTCCTTATATAAGAATGGGCATATTGAAGATATAATGGTGGTGGCCATCTGGAATATTTACGAGCATCGACATCGCAACTACTTCCCTCAAAAGCCATTTGAAAGCTTAAGTCAAAATGTGCAGGATTCGCTATTAACTCTGGCTAGACCTGGGCAAGAGAAAGACCTATACTCCGCCGCTCCAAATTCTGATGATTACCTCCAATTTATATTTAAAGAGCTGCTCCCTTTCCTTGATGAGAATTATAGTATTAATAAGGATGAACTTTATATGATGGGCTCTAGTATGGGGGGACTGATCAGTATGTATGCCGCGATGGAATACTCGAGAAAGCTCAAAGGCGTAGCTTGTCTTTCTACCCATTGGCCAGGAGTTTTTGAGAACGAGAACAATCCTATTCCCGATGCTTTTATAGAATATATGAGTGCGCATCAGCGTGAAGCAAAACGCACAAAATGGTATTTCGATCGTGGAGATGCCACTTTAGATGCCCTCTATCCAAAACCTCAAAATCGAGTTGACTCCTTATATAGGTCTTGGAATTTCGAAAGTGCTCAGTTTAAATCTATGGTGTTCCCAGGAGATCCGCATGAAGAAACGGCTTGGCGTAAACGCTTCCCAAAGGCAGTACTCTTTTTACTCAAGGCAGATGAATAAAAGGGCCTATTAAAAAAGGGAATTCCAAGGGCCTAGTCTGCAAACTAAGCCCTTGGAATTTAGATAAGTTTTCACAAGCGAAACAAAATGTACCAGCGGTTTTAATCCGAGCACAAGCTGTTAGAAAACTATTTCCCGCTTAAACCCAAACACAAAGTTAAACTTAAAGAAGTAGAACACAAGTACCTCAACACAAGCCAAATCCTTGACTTACAGGCACTTTTTGAAGCTAATTAAAAATCAATAATGTTTATTATGTCCATCCAAATAATGTGATTTTATCAGCTTAGAAGTATTGCCATTATGAAATATTCATACTAATCAATCGTAGAAAACTGAATAATACTCGGACATCTTAATGCTTTTTGATTAAAGCTTAAAAACTCCAAATGAAAGTGGTGGAACCTTATTTATTAGTCTTCGGTAATCGTGCGAGGTGGAAACATATTGATAGACCAAGTTTCCTTTTTGCTCTAAAGCTTGGTATTGATCGCTAGCATTTAAAACGCAGCGCAAGGTGTCGCTCTTATAAACTCGATCGTAAATAAAGAGGCGGTCGGTACCTAAGGAGTTTGGAAAAACAATAGTCCCTAAACCTAATGCCTGCTCCTCTTTGCGCCATTGTATCAATTCTTTATAAAAACTAAAAAGCGCGGTATCGAAATCTGGTTTATCTAAGCGGAGGTCTTTAATAAAAGGATAGCTTCGTTCGGCCTCGAAT
>CATMQD010000051.1 GCA_950073045.1 uncultured Flavobacteriales bacterium
CCCATAAACCCCTGCTTGTCTTCTAAGGGAGTCTCCACCTATCCAAAGCCATTGTTGCTTTTCATAAACCCATAAATCATTGCAATGTGCTGTGCCTCCGCTTGCCGTTCGTTGCCCCCCAAACATAAAGAAGCGATCAAATGCAGAACTATAGGCCCCAGTAGCCATGTCGCGAGCTCCTGGGTGAGCATTGGCATCAGCAAGACTGTCTTTTAAATGGTATTTATTGCTTACACCATTATCACTTAGTAAAGCCCAATCGTCTCCATTGAATTTGTAAAGTTTAGCGTAAACTTTGTCGCTATTAAAGTTTGGCTTACCACCATAAAAATAGATTTCCGATCCAGTGCTTACTATTCCTGGCTTGTAGGCAATATCGATAGGGGCGCATTGCGGATGGTACTCAGCCAAAGGCGTATTTGGTTTATAGCCATTATTAGGATCTGACCCAGGACTGGTATTATAGAATTGGGCTACTAACTCCCAGTTATTACCATTTTTCTTATACAGTTTTGGCCGTTTACTAAAATTAGCTGATGAAAAACTGCTCATTCCATTGCTTGTGAAGTTATTCCAAATAGAAAGGCCATAGAGGTAAAGCTCATTATTAAGAACAAATAATTTTGTTCCGTAGAAATGATCTTCAGGTATTGGATCATTGGTATAGCTCCAGCTTTGGCCATCCCACTCCCACAAAGCATTTTGTTTAATTCCGTTAGCAGGCTCAATAAAACCCCCGATTCGATAGTAAATACCATTATGGAACACCCCACTTCCATCAAAGCAGGAACCTGGTCCATTACTAGTAGAGTATTGCTTTTGAGGGTTTATGGTTCCATAGATGAAATTCCAGCGTGAGCCATCCCATCTAAATAGAGTGTTAAAAGAATTATTAATTTGACTGGTATAACCATTACCCGGGAAAAAAAACACGGTCCCTCCAAATAAATTAATTGACCCTTGATCGTCCACCCAAAGTTCAGGTTTAAACCGGCCTTTTGGTAAATGCATGCTAACGGGGTCTCCACAAGTTGGATCTCCCCAAACTCCCCATGAAAAGGAGCAATAGCTGGTCCAATTTTGCCCATCAAATTTCCAAAGGTCGGCAAGCACTGAAAGTTGAGAAGTTACACCACTTCCATAAAAGCCCACACCACCATAAAGGTAAAAATCACCATTTGGTGCAGTACAATAACCTGCTCCGAACCGCGGACTTGGTCCAAGACCCAAATTATTCCATGCTTTATTCGAGCTTGGATATGTAGTCGCATCAGTCGTATATGTAGTGGTGTCGCCCGCTAAGAGTTCCCAGCCGCTTGTTTCGGTATAACGCCACATTCGATTATTAAAATTAGCGGGATTAACCGTGTCCTTTCTATAGGACCTCCCGCCAAAAACATAGATAGCCCCATTTTTCTCCCACATGCAGAAATCTACCAAGGATTCTGGATGGTTAATAGTGGACTGATTTTTCTTCCCGAAAATAGCTTGCTCATTGCCTTGGAGACCTCCACCATGATACTGGCCAGCTAGCATTTGCCCCTCTAGTTTTAATTGCAATCCAATAAAGAACAGGATTGCAATTAGATAATTTCTTTTGGTCATCTTGATTTATGATTAATTATTTCATCTTTTTAATGGGGGCGTAAAAAAGACATCCGCAAATAGCAATAAGCGAATAAGTTTGGCTGTAGAATCCGTAGAAAATGAAGTAGAACTTTTTACTTGTTTCGAATTACAAACGTCTTTGGAAAAAGAAAAGCTATAGGGTTAAGGCCCTACAGCTTCTTATAAATGAATTTTGGAGCGTCGGTTATTAATGGCTGATAGGCTCAACTTTATGAAGTTGCTCCTTAAAAACCAGCACTTTCTGCTTTAGGATCTTCTGAAGTTCGGAATTTTGAATTCTACCTTCTGAGAAGTTTTTAGAATAAGAAGGGAGACTAAAAGTGGCCTTAATATCTGCTCCTAGAAAGGGGAAATAGGCTTGTGCCGATGCTAAAACGTTAGCTCCACCTCGTGCGCCGGGAGAAGTGGCCATCAAGAGCATTGGTTTATTACGCCATACCGAGAGGTTTATTCGAGATAACCAATCGAGGGTATTTTTAAATACCGCAGAATAAGAGCCATTATGCTCGGCTAAGGAAAGCATAAAGCCATCAGCCTGATCAATAACTTTATTTAAGCTTTTTACTGCCGAAGGAAGACCGTTCTCTGTTTCATAATCTACTCCGAAAATGGGCAGTAGATAATTATTAAGATCAATATTTAAGAACTCCACATCATCCATCAAAGTTTTAGTATAAGCTATTAAACTGTTGTTGATGGAGTCTTGACTGTTAGTTCCAGCTATGGTGACAATTTTAAGCATGCTTGGTTTTTTTAGAGATTATTCTATCGACTGACCATTTTCCGCTGCCATTTATTATTGTGCTGAGTGCCAAGCCCATTATCAGCAAGGAGTATTCAAATCCTTCTCCGGCTTGGTTACCAAACCAATTCATGAAGAAGCCATGCTCAATTTGAGTGGTAAAGATGATACCGATAAACATCCCGAAAATAGAAAGGGCCCAAAGCCGACTGAAAAATCCGAGGATTAGCGAAATAGAACCAAAAAACTCAATCATGATAATGCTAAAGGCCACGATGCCTGGTAATCCCATTTGAGTGGTGAAGGAATCCATGGTGGCGGAGAATCCATATCCACCAAAAAGGCCAAGTAGTTTTTGTGCTCCGTGCGGCAGTAGGACCAAACCTAGAGTTAGACGGGCAATACTGAATCCAATAGAGGGATTCGTTTTTGAGATTTGTTGAATTAACTGTTTCATTTGTGTGATTTATTGATTAGAAAGTTTTGCGGTAATAGAGACCATAGGACTGGCGCTCGATAAAAAGAGGACCGTAGTGATCCCAATCGAGACCCAAACCAAATTGATGTCCTTTAATGGATAGTCCAGCTCGCCATTGCTGAAAGCTTCGAGCGTGATTATTAAGGTCATTCCAAACACTTAGAAGTTGACCATTGAGCCAGAGGCTAATTTTCTTGTTTAATGGTTTTTGATATTGAAACTGAGCAAAGGCTTCAGCATAAGCTGATGATTGTTTGGAATAGGCCAGACTTGGAATAAGCACCAACACAAGCCTGGATTTTTGATATTGGAATTTTGCGGATAATCTTTGCGAATAACCGGCGATACTATTGTAGTAGAGGGAAGGTCCAAGCGCAAAATGAGAATTGAAGTTCCAGAATACCGTGGGTTGAAGCCCAGTCTCATTAAAAGCTTGATTTTCGCTTTCGCTGAATTTTTGGAAGAAGGCGAGCGTATTAAGACTTAGCTTTTGGTTTTCGATAAGTGGATAGCTGGAATAAAGGCTGATATCCGTTTTCTGTAAACCAGAAAATAGCTCCACCTGCGTAAACTGAGCTTGTGATAGCCCTGTAAATCCGAGGTTTACAATTGTGATGAGGAATAGTACTTTTTTCATGCTCCAAAACTCCGATGGTGGGGCACGAAAAAAAATGAACTAGTTTAAGACTTTGCCTCTCGGTTTACTTTAGTGATGACCTTACTCATAAACTCTGGGCTAATTCCGATGTAAGCAGCAAGGTCCTTTTGAGTAATGCGCTTTAATGTTTCGGGATACTTGGTTTTAAACTCGATATAGCGTTCTTCTGCACTTAGGGAAATGCTATGATTAGAACGTTGGATATAGCTAATTAAGGAACGCTGATAAAGGATACGATAGAATCGTTCAAACTTTGGGATTTCCCGGAATAGTAGTTCGTAATTGTTCCTTGATATTCCCAGAAGATCAGAGTTTTCTACCGCTTTGATATAATAGGGACTAGGACTTTTGGTCATAAAACTCGCCAAGTCACCGGTCCAATAATCCTCCACGGCAAACATGGAAATATGTTGAGTCCCCTGTTCATCGAGGGTATAAACTTTTAAGCAGCCTTTGGTAATAAAATACTCATAGGGTGTAATTTCCCCAGCCTGTAGCAGGAATTCCTTTTTCTTAATCTTAATATCAGTTAAAAGAGAAAGGTATTTGCGTGCTTCTAGGTCGCTAAGATCTATAAAACGACTTATGTTTTGCAGGATAAGATTATGGGACTCGGAGTGCTGCATGTTTATTAGATCACATTTTTTCAATTACTTCTTTTCTCAACCACTCAAAGGCGGCATCTTGATTGTAATCAATCTCTTTTCTTAAGAGAGCTTCCATATCTCCCTTAAAGTTAGGGTCTGCTTCTTTTTCCATTATGTTAAGCAAATATTCCTTTTTTGATGGTGGCTTTTTGTTTGTAGCAAATTCCATGTATTTGTAAAAGCAAAGTAGAACTTCATCAATATTAATGTCCATCTTTTGCTTTGCATAATATAAATCGAAGAGGTCGCGACCCTTACTTCGCTGATATAAGGCTCTAAGTTTAGAACCAAGTAGTTCATTTATATTGTAGGTTTTTATACTGCAACTATCTTTAAACCAGTCACTTTCTACTTTAAAAGGGAAAGCGGTCCATCCGAGTACATTAAAGTGCTCCCGGCAATTTATTTCTAGTTTTAAACGCATCCTTATGCTTTCATACTCAGATGTAAATCGATAGAGCGCTCTTATTCCATGTCCTCTATTCTGGGTACTTCTATCTTCTTCGAAAAAGGATATAATTTCTCCAATCCTTTTCATCACCGGTTTGATTGGCCCAGGTTTAACTTGCACTAAGTCAATGTCTTCGGAGTACCAGGGCGCGGGATTAAGATATAACTTATATAGGGCTGTTCCTCCGCGAAAGGCCAAGTGTTCGTTTAAGTAGGGATCCTTAAAGATTTCCACTAGTACTCGACTTATAATCAGATCTTGCTCAACTTGAGCAAATTCCTTCCAAGGAGCTTCCTTTTGCCATTTTGCTATATAGGGTCTTGGTATCATAAATCGGAGTCTAATGCAAGGTTGAGGTCTATTTTCCAACGATTATTTACGCTTCTTGGCTTCTCATTGGTCTTCGGGCTTAATAGCACAGGGTAGAATAAACTTGGATGAAGATTTTCAAATACTATTTCAGAAAATGGATTTGCACCCAAAATTTCATCTAATAAAAAACCAGTCCTCTGTAGGGTGCTTTTCGAATCATACCAGCTGAGTAGCTTCTCAAAGTCAGACTCTTTGAGTACTTCCGTTAGTTCCTCCAAAGGAGGTAAGATGCGGTTCAATCCACCAATTCTGGTATGGTGGTGAATAAGATCTACAAAGGTCAAAGCTGGGGATGAAGCCTTGTAAATACCTGCCTCCGACTTCTTTGTTTCTATGTTATCGCTGGGCCAGTATCTTGTAGTATGAAATTGAAGGTCATAAGTCCCCTTATTGATATTATTTAGCTTGGGCTTTTCAATGATTAGGTAGTCTCGCTGTGATTGCTGATGGCTAGCGCCATGAATCTTTGCGGCGGAAAATAATCCTAGATAATAATTGCGGTTGAGGTATTTAAAAAGTTTATCGACATAGAGTGGGAGGGGCAGTTTTTGTGAACGAGAATATCGAGCGGGGATAATAAGATAAAATCCCTTCCTCAAATTAATAAGCTCTTTTTTAAGAACGAGTCGACTTAACTCCCTCCTTATTGATACCTCGGTATTAGATACGTTTGCGATAACCTCCTCAAGAGAGAACGAATATTCTTCATAGGATTGGAGTTCTTTGCAATATTCTGAAACTGTCAACTTTAGTAAAATTTCGAGGAAAATACCTATTTAAGGTATAAATATCAAATGTTTTCTTATGTCATTTTCTGTAATTCGCTAAATGATAGCCGCTTTTATCCAATCTGGATTTTGGCTTTGAAAAGGGACATCGAGCCTAAAGGGTAAGATCTTCTAGATGAAATCAAAGCAATTTTAATTGCCAGTTGGTCAGGATGAATGTCCAAAATAGTTCAAGCATAAAGTAATTGGGGCTCAGGACGCAAAATGGTTTTTTCAGATTCTTGGATTCGACACGGGATTCCTCCTTCCGCTAATTTTTCAATTATTTAGAGTTTAAGCTTTCCAAAAAACCTTTCCTGACTTTCATAGCTGTAACCACTGGTTTCAAGCTCCATACTAAACTCAGCGGTTTTTAAAATTAATTGAGTTTGCCCCACCGAGTATTCGCTGATACTTGCACGGAAGTAGCGAGCGTATTCTAGGCGAACACCTAAGTTCAATAATACCCACATGGGAGAAAGGAATATTGGCTGAACTTTTTCGGCTCCTTTATTGAGCTCAAACTGATTTATACTTTTAAAAGGAATAAGTATTGAAATGAAACGGTTGTTCTTGTACCCCCTGAATAATAGCCCTTTTGTAAAAACCTGAAAAATACCTTTGGAGTCTACAAGGAGCGGTATTTCCTCCTTAGCTTTAAATGACTTTACAAAATAGTTTGCGCTGCCTCTTATCCCAGTCTTAACCGCTTCCCCTATAATTGGATAAAGCGTATGCTTTGCTACCTCATTTGATAGATAGTAATTCATCTCATCCAGCCTTGAATTTTGTAATTCTTTCAGAAATGTACCAATGGCTGAGGTAAATCTTAATTAGCTTCCTCATCTATTCATCAAGCTCTAAAAAAGTTGGAGCCACATAATCACAAAGCCAAACGTCATTCTCAGATTTATAAAAACTCAACCCATCCGCATGCATGGCCTCTGTGTTTACTTTTAGTATAATGGGTTTTCCATAGCGCTGGCCTACGGCTAAGGCGGTTTCCCTATCGCTGCTCAGGTGTACATACTGTCGTTCGCCTTTAACTAAGCCCTTTTCATAAATGGATTCAAGATTGCGTTGAGCAGTACCATGATAGAGCAAAGCGGGGGGCTTTTGGGGCTGAAGCTTTAAATCTACTTTTAAGGAATGACCCTGACTCGCCCGAATGTGTTGCCCATCTTCACTAAAGGCAAATCGTTTTTTAGCGTTTTGATGCACCACTTCCTTTAATTCTGCCAAGCTTATACTTTCACCATAGGCATTCATTTTGGCCAATAGATCTTCTACCAAAGCCCAGCCTTCGGCATCCAAAGCAAGATTTATGGTTTCGGGCTTATGGCGCAGTACTAAACTTAAGAACTTACTATAATGGTCGCGTTGCTTTGAGTTCATATTTCTAAATCAAGCTAACTTCATCTTTTGCGAGAAAGCGGCACTGAAACAATCAATTAGGTTTTAATATGGAAGGCTAAAAATATAAAAAGCAAGGGCTTTGGCTGCATTGGCCAGCATTTAAGCGGAGCGATAGGTCCAAAAAAAAAAAACACCCTGAATTATCAAAGACAGGGCGTTTTACAATGCTAGTCAGCGCTTTTTATTTCTCTTCTTGCTCTTCCTTTATTAGGGCTTGCAATTTTTCGAGGCTGCGCAATTGTTCTGGACTTTTAATCTGTGGTCGAGCTTTCTGAAGCAGACTATCGGCCTTGGTATAGTCCTTTTGCAAATAGGCGATATAGGCTTTTAGCATTTTAGCTCGGAAGGAAGGAATCTTTTTATCCGATGCTTCCGCCATTTTTAAAGCTGCTTCCAAAGCTGAGCTATTATTAAAGTTTTCTACAATTTCATAAGCCTCATCAAAAAGTATATCGGCAGCAACACTTGGGGCTACACCATTTTGCGAAGCAATAAACTCATCTGCATAAACCTTAAAACGTTCGCTTTGCCAAGCAAATTCACGGTGAATGTTTAAGCGAGCCCAAACAATGCTATCGGCATCAACCAAAGGACTACGAACTAAGTTATTGCTGATATTCTGCACCATGCTCGAGTCTTTACTTACAATGGCGCGATCGAGATTGTACTCAATAGCTAAATCGAGGTATTCATCGAGCTTAAAATCAGATACACTCGATTTTAAACTTTGAGCATTAGAAATTATAAGTTGGGGATAAGGAGTTTCTAAGTTTAAACCATACTGAGCGAGAATACTAGCGTAAGGTTTCTGCAAGAGGTCGGCCTCGTTTTTAGAATTTAAAAACTCCTGAGCTAGGCGCACGGTTTGCTGGTAGTCGAAGTTAAGAGCGTATAATTCTAAAAATTCAATCCATTCGGTATCGCTTAAGCTGTGCCCATTGTATTTAACCAATAAACTATCGTAACGATAAGGTTGCTTGCTCGCTTTGGCAAGTGCTACGCGTAAATCATTAGCACTTTGGTAGCCTTCTAAAATGTCAAGCACAAACTCTTCATCATTCATAATGTAAAAGGCAGGAAAGTCTTCAATGGCAAAAACCTGGGAGAAACGATCTCCCATGGGTTCTTGAATATCGATAGCCATTAAAGTGTAAGGCTTGGCGCTTTGTTGTAAAATGGGATCATCAAATACTTTATCCGTGTACATTTTACGGAAATCTCCGCCGCCATTATGCAAGGCCACTAGTAACATGGACTTTGATTGGCGGGCACTTTTTAATACTAATTCGTAGTCGTCGATATCACTTACTTGCAAGAATCGCATCTGCGCCATAGCGCCTAAAGTGGAGAGACAAAAGAGAAGGATAAATAGTTTTTTCATTTCGTTCCGAAGTTTTGGCACAGATATACATCAAAATTAGGGCCTTTTTTGAGTGGAACCAATGGCGAAACGCCAACTCCCAGATAATCAAAGTCTCCCAATAAATTTGCACGGTGCCCAGGAGAGTTTAACCAGTCTCTTACCGCTTCTTTGGCAAGGTCGCGATAAGTCTTATTTGGAATAAGCTCACCATCCTTATCAATGGCTTTTTCGGCCTCATCTAAAAAGTAGTACTCCCCATCTTCTACTTTAAGGATAAAATTACGGGCAATGTTTTCGCCCATGGCTTTAAATCCACCACCCAAGGTTTCAATGCGCTTTTGCAGATTTCCAAATTTTCGGTCTCGACGCCAATTATGCTGCATATCGTTTTCCTTTTGCATGCGATAGGCTTGATAATTAGCAGCGGTATCTAAAACCGCATCATTTTTTAGAAGCGAAAATCCCAATGAATCCCGTGCTTGGTTGGTTTCTTCAAATATGGCATAAGCCAATAGTCGAGCTTGGAAGTTTTGGGGATTGATTTCTTGATCTAGTTGCGACTGCTCTCCCTGCGGGGAGAAGTTGAGAAATAGCGCTATGACTAGATAAAGCTGATTCATTGAAAGAGGTCTTCTTTGCTTAGCGGTCGTTCTTCAAAACGGGGTTTAAAACCTTCTAGTGTTTTTCGATCGGAGGGAATTTTATCCATCGGATGCATAACTCCTTCGGGTTTACCCATCCAAGTTAAACGTTTAACCTCACTATTCTTCAGGCGTATTAAAATGCTACTACATATACTACGATTCATGCCCAAATAATCGCCATCTTCCTCTTTAGGATAATAAATGGCCTCACCATTCCCATTTACATAAACCTTGGCCAATTCGCCCTTTTGGAATTTGCCAATCATTAAACGTCCTTTCACCTGATTGTATCGAATACTATCGGCTCGACTTACCATAAAGGCATTGCTCAGCACTTTTAGGGTATCGGGCTTATCGTTTTTAGTGAGGAGGTAAATGGTGTCGCCCGTAATCTGAGTACTATCATCCCACATAATTGGATCGCGATATAAGCGAAAAGTAGAATCGGCGGTGCTGTAACTTAAAGAGTCGCATTTACCCTGCATATCCTTACGGAAGAAGCGCACATCGTAAAATATCTGAAGTGAGCGAAATTCATTTCCAAGGCTATCAGTGCGCATACTACTATATAAGGTATCGCCGTGCACATGCAGCGAATCGCCTTCTTCATCTACCACAGTATAGAGTGGATCATCCGTTACATAGGCCGAATCCTTGTCTCCGAAATATTCCCCATAATCTCCTGTGATCAGGTAATTATCAATCGTATCGTGAATCAAAACATTGCGAAATGCTTCACCGTATTCCCCATCACGCTCATAGTACAAACTGTCGCCAGTTAGATAGCGAGGACCATCATATATATAGGCGTTCTTATTAAACTGCGCTACATTTAGGTCGGTGTTATAGCGCCCATTTTCGCAGTAAATACGGCTGCTATCACTAATTATAGTAGTCGGACCAAAAAAGTAGGCGATATGCGCCTCACTGTCATAGTCCATAGTATCGGTATTAATGGTATAATCGGGATTATTAAGAACCACCGAATCTTTAAAGCTAAAGACCTTATAATTGCTATTGTAATATCCTTCTTTACTTAGAAGGGTATTATCTTCATTTACAACTCTTCCGCCAGTGGTATAGTATGCGATATTTGTATTCCGATCCAATCGCAATCGGTCGGTGGTAAGGGTCATTTCCGAATCCTGAAGTTTTACCTCTTCACCGGTAACTACTGCTTGTCGGGTTTCCCCAGAATATTCCAAATGATCGCCCCAAAGCAATAGGGTATCTCCTTGATTGATTTTTACCGAACGGAAGGCCTTAATACGGTTTTCTACTGAGTACAGCCATGCCGAGTCGCAATTCATTATTGCGCCTTCATGCTCAAAAACCACATTTCCAATGAGGCGTTGTTTACCCTCCGCTTTGCTATAATATCCCTTATCCGAATGCCGGATATTGATCTTCTTAGTCTTTTTTTGGGCTTGGCCGAAAGCGGCTAAGGAGCCAATTAAGAAGAATAGAATACTGAGCTTAGAGCGATAATTTCTCAAGTTCAATGGTTTGGGTGCGGTTAGGCCCCACGGAGAGGATACTAATAGGAACACCAATTTTTTCTTCCACATACGCGAGGTAATCCTTTAATGCCTGAGGAGCATCTTCCAAATTATCCAAGCCAGTTAAATCGTCCTTCCAACCTGGAATTTCTTCGTAAACGGGTTCAATTAGTGATTCGTCTATGCTATAAGGTAAATGTTCAATTTCTTCACTCTTATAGCGATACTTGGTGCAAACCTTAATCGTATCAAAACCGCTCATTACATCGGCCTTCATCATAATTAGGTTAGTTACCCCATTAATAGAAACAGCATATTTAAGGGCTGGAATATCTAACCATCCGCAACGACGAGGGCGACCAGTGGTAGCTCCAAATTCGTGACCTTTCTCTTGTAGGTAAGCACCATCCTCATCGAATAATTCGGTTGGGAAGGGACCAGATCCTACACGAGTACAATAAGCTTTGAAAATTCCAAAAACACGTTCAATGCGGTTCGGGGCAATTCCTAATCCGGTACAGCTACCCGCACAAGTGGTGGTGCTAGACGTTACAAAAGGATAAGATCCAAAGTCGATATCCAGTAAAGAACCCTGGGCACCTTCTGCCAGTACTTTTTTACCATCCGCCAAAGCGGTATGAAGATAGTGCTCCGAGTCAATTAAGGTCAACTCACGCATAATCTCAACCGCTTCAAACCAAGCGGGTTCCAATTCTGCTAATTGCTCTTTATAATCAAACTCGTAGTGGGAGAGGAGTTGCTCGTGCTTTGCTTTTAAGGATTCGTATCGTTCCTTAAAATCTTCGAGCTCAATATCGCCAACTCTTAAGCCATTACGGCCGGTTTTATCCATATAAGTTGGACCAATTCCCTTTAGAGTAGAGCCAATTTTGTTTTTCCCTTTCGCCGCTTCCGAGGCCGCATCTAAAATTCGGTGGGTTGGTAAAATAAGGTGAGCCTTACGGCTGATGAGCAAGGCTTCCTTAACATTAACATTGTGCACCTTTAGGTCGGCAATTTCTTTGCAGAAGATTACCGGATCGATTACCACACCATTACCAATTAGGTTTTTGGTACCGGGGTGGAAAATTCCACTGGGAATAGTGTGTAAAACATGTTTAATGCCATCAAACTCCAAGGTGTGACCAGCGTTTGGGCCTCCTTGGAAACGGGCGATAATGTCGTATTTACGGGTTAGAACATCTACGATCTTTCCCTTTCCTTCGTCGCCCCATTGGAGGCCGAGTAGTACATCTACTTTCATGAAAGTTTGCTGCTTATTAGGCTTGATTTGTGGATTCGGAATTTTTGGTCTCCTCCGCTATGCGGTTCCCATATAGATAGAGGGAGTGGGAGTTAATTTCAATTCCAAAAATCTCGGCAACGGTTTCTTTTATTTGCTGGATCCGTGGATCGCAAAACTCCAAAACCTCACCGGTGTCGGTTAAAATAATATGGTCGTGTTGTTTATTGTAAAACGACTTCTCGTAATAGGCTTGGTTTTGACCAAACTGATGCTTGCGCACTAATTTCGAATCGAGAAGTAATTCTATAGTATTGTAAAGAGTGGCGCGCGATACGCGATAGTTCTTATTCTTCATTAGAATGTACAGCGATTCGATGTCGAAATGCTCGTCATTCTCATAGATCTCCTGCAAGATCGCATAGCGCTCGGGGGTCTTCCGTTGCTTATTTTTCTCTAGGTAATCGGTAAATACCTGTTTTACCGTCGCAAATTCCTGCTCATTCATAGACCAAAACAAAGGGGCAAAGATAGTTAATCTCGTTCAGCAAAGCGGCGTTCTACCGAACTCACGCCTTCGATCTTTCGCAATCGTTCAATCACCTTTTCTAAATGAAGTTTATCCTGCACTACCACTGTGATTAAGCCTTCAAATACTCCTTCATCACCAGCGATATTTATACTGCGAATGTTCACATGCAGGTCATTAGAAATAATTTGAGTCACCTTATTCACCAATCCAACCGTATCAATACCGCGAATTACAAGCACAGATGAGTATTCTTTTTTCTTGGTGCTCACCCATTTGGCACGTAAAATACGTTGCGCAAAATTGGATTGTAGGTATACCGAATTAGGGCAATTCTTATGATGCAGTTTTATGCCTTCAGTAGCGGTGATAAACCCGAAAACATCATCTCCGGGAATAGGATTACAACATTTAGCAATTTTATAATCGAACTCCTGCTCATCGGCACCAAAAACTACAAACTTCTTGTCGTCGCCTGCCGCAGCTTCTTTCTCTTTTTTCTTGGCTTTATTAAGATCGTTCTTGGAGCGTCCAATAATTCGCTTGCGCAGATAGGAGTAAAAACCTTGGTTTTGATCACGCATAAACTCCTTTAGCTGGGCATTATCTATAATGCGCATGCCCACCTTATAATAGAGCTCGGAGCTATTTTTAAGATGGAAGTATTTTACCATCTCTTGAATGAGGTTCTTACTGGGCTTAACCTTGATGTATTTAAGCTTACGCTCGAGGATTTCCTTTCCATCAATGGCAATTTCCTTGCGTTCACTTTTAAGGGCACTTTTAATATTATTCCGGGCCTTACTGGTACCTACATAATTCACCCAGTCTTCCTTAGGTTTCTGCTTTTGGGAGGTGATTATCTCTACTTGATCACCACTTTTTAATCGGTAGTTTAAGGGGACCAATCTGCCGTTTACCTTAGCTCCTAAAGTTTTAAGGCCAACATCGGTATGTATGCTAAAGCTGAAATCGAGTGGGGTGGAGCTCGATGGTAAAATCATTAAATCACCTTTTGGCGTAAAGAGATAAATCTCATCGGCCATCAGGTTCATCTTAAACTCATCTACAAAGTCAACCGCACTGCCTTCATTATTCTCTAATACCTCACGGATTCGATTTATCCATTGATCGAGCTTGGATTGTCCAGAAGAATCTTCTTTATACTTCCAATGTGCGGCATAGCCTCGCTCGGCTACTTCATCCATGCGCTTGGAGCGGATTTGCACTTCTACCCAATGCCCATCTGGACCCATAACGGTGGTGTGCAAACTTTCATAGCCATTGGCCTTGGGGGCAGAAATCCAATCCCGCAGCCTTTCGGTATTAGGACGAAAATGATCGGTAACGATGGAGTACACTCGCCAGCAATCCGATTTTTCTGTTTCGGGGGTGGAGTGTACAATAATGCGAATGGCGAATTTGTCGTAAATCTCATCAAAGCCTACGCCCTGACTGAGCATTTTTTTACGAATGCTGTAAATGCTCTTGGTACGCTCCTTAATCTCAAATTCAAAACCTTCATCTTTAAGGTATTGCTTTAAGAATTTGCTAAAATCGCTGAGGTAGCGATGCGCTTCATTCTGACTGCTTTTTAAGCGTAAAACAATGTCGCGATAAACTTCAGGCTCGGTATATTTTAAGCTGAGATCTTCCAGCTCAGTTTTAATATTGTAGAGGCCGATGCGGTGGGCGAGGGGCGCATAGAGGTAAAGCGTTTCCGAAGCGATTTTCAACTGCTTATGCTGAGGCATAGAGTCGAGGGTTCGCATATTATGCAAGCGATCGGCCAGTTTAATAAGGATTACCCTAATATCATCCGAAAGGGTAAGCAGCATCTTACGGAAGTTTTCCGCTTGCTGACTGATATCCATATCGAAAATGCCACTGATCTTGGTAAGGCCATCGATAATCTTAGCGATATCTTCATCAAAAAGCCTTTCGATATCCTCCAGGGTGTAATCGCTATCTTCTACTACATCATGAATCAAAGCACTAGCCACCGATTTTGGGCCAAGGCCAATTTCTTCACTCACGATGCGCGCTACTTCTATAGGGTGAAAAATATAGGGTTCCCCAGATTTGCGGCGCACTTCCGCATGGGCATCTTTCGCCAAATTAAAAGCTCGCTTAATAAGGTCACGGTCATCATCGTCCATGCGGTCTTTCATGGACTTTAATACCTGCTTAAAGCGATGGGCAATTTCTTTTTCTTCTGCTTCTAGTTCCGCTTCTGTCATACTCATACAATACCCGAAATTAACAGAAATTAGCCTTGCAAAGTGCCTGCTGTGCAAAGCTTTTTAAAAAATGAAGCGAAAAGGGAAATTAGATATTCCGTTGATTATTGGATTTAAACCTTTTAACTGAATCGTCGCGTTTTTTCTGATGCTTAGTAGATCTGCCTTGCACCCGTTTACGCCACATTCTAAAGCTCGAAGGCTTCATTTCACGTCGCATGATTTCAATAACTTCCTGTTCCTTAATACCAAATTGGCGACTAATAGCGTCGAAAGGAGTACGGTCTTCCCAGGCCATTTCGATAACCCGGTCTATTTCTTCGATATTTAGCTTATTCACAACCATAAAAACTATGGGCAGCCGCTAATTGTTTGCGACCTTTGCCCCATGTTAAAAGATTTGAAATTCGATCCGGTTACCAATGTTAAGGTGGCCATTGCCAAAACTCCAGAGGCTACTGGGGAAAGCACCTTTTATTTATACCTCATAAATAATAAGGAAGAGGATTTGAAGAATGTATTAGTAATGACCGAAGCGGCTGAGCAGGAAGATGGAGGAGGCCGTAAAACTTCTAAACTGCGTCATTTTTTCGACTTAGTAGGTGGTAATCAGTCTATCAAAGTAGAAACCGTTGATCCCTCAGTATTGGGTTTCTACAATCGCATTTGGTTGAGTTTCTATATTGATGGTCAGGTTTACGATAAACGCTTTACCATAGAACCCTTTAAAGAGTGGGATTTAAATAACATTTCGGAAATTGAGCTGAAGGGACGTTTGGGATCCTAGTCTTAAACAATTCCGATATTGTGACCTTTAATTAATGATGCGAAAACTAGTATTTATTTTAGCTGTAGCAGCCTTATTTAGCGGCTGTAATCGCGGCGATTCGGAGGTAAGCTTCCGCTTGAAGTATGAGCAGAATTTCTCTATTGATAGTAGTATAGGAGTTAATTTCCCGATAGACCTTCAGGGCCCACCCATGCCCAGTCGCAGTGAGCAGGCTTTTCAGAATAATAATACCTCTGCCGATCTAATTACCAGTGTTACCATGGATTATGCGGAGATTATTTTGGACAGTCCGGCAGATGCAGATTTTTCCTTTTTAGAGTCGGTTGAGATTAGTATTGAAGTGGATGGGAAGGATCCAGTGGTTTTAGCTTTCGCTGATCCGGTTCCTGCAGAAACTGGAAACCGTTTGGTTTTAACCACCAGCAATAAACAGTTTGAAGAATACATCACTGCTCAAGAATTTGTGATTTCTACCCGTAGTGTAACTGATGAGTTTATTACCGAGGATCACGATTTTACCTTTAACTGCGAGTTTTTGGTGAAAGCTAATGTTTTGAATTAGCTAAAAGATTTATAGTTCTGGCGACCTTTTTTCGGCCCTTGCTTCTTAATTTCGCAGCTATATATTTAAACCTCAAATCAAAAGAAACATGAAAGTTACCGTTGTAGGTGCAGGTGCCGTAGGTGCAAGCTGCGCAGAATACATCGCCATGAAAGACTTTGCCTCTGAAGTGGTATTGGT
>CATMQD010000052.1 GCA_950073045.1 uncultured Flavobacteriales bacterium
TTACAACAAAAGCCAAGAACTTTTAAAAACGGATAAATACCTCACCTTTTTTGGTGGGGAGCATAGCATTAGTATTGGCATTATTAAAGCTTTTTATGAGCGCTATGATAATTTGACCGTTTTGCAATTAGATGCTCATACCGACCTACGTCCCGAATACCATGGCAGCCCCTACAACCACGCTTGCGCGGTTTACGATGCTAGTCAGCATTGCAATTTGGTGCAAGTAGGAATTCGCAGCATGGACATTGAAGAGAAGCAGTATATCCAAGCTGGGAACTGCTTTTTTGCTCAAGATATGTACGGACATGAGCGTTGGATGCAAGAGTCGATAGATCGCATGACCGACAATGTGTACCTCACCATCGATTTAGATGCCTTTGATCCTTCCATTATGCCCGCCACGGGTACACCTGAACCTGGGGGAATGGGATGGTACGAAACCCTAAAATATTTACGCCGCGTATTTAAGGAGAAAAATGTGGTGGGCTTCGACATTGTAGAGCTCGCCCCAGAAGCAGCGCATAAGGCCTCTAATTTTTTGGCCGCCAAACTGTATTACAAACTTTTAAGCTACCAATTCGAAGATGGAGAATAAAGGACCGATTGGAAACTTCATGCTAGAGCATTATAAGCACTTTAATGCTGCGGCTTTAGTAGATGCCGCCAAAGGCTATGAGCAACATTTAGCGGAAGGCAAGAAAATGATGATCACCTTGGCGGGTGCTATGAGTACTGCCGAGCTGGGCAAGAGCTTAGCGGAAATGATTCGTCAGGATAAAGTGCAAATCATCTCTTGCACTGGAGCGAACCTCGAGGAGGATTTAATGAATTTAGTGGCGCATAATCATTATGAGCGCGTACCGCATTACCGCGACCTTACCCCTACTGAAGAATGGGATTTATTGGAACGCGGCTTAAATCGGGTTACCGATACTTGTATTCCCGAAGAGGAAGCTTTCCGTCGTTTACAGGCCCACATCTTCGAAATTTGGAAGGAAGCAGAAGCCAAAGGCGAGCGTTATTATCCGCATGAATATATGTATAAGCTATTGCGTTCCGGCGTTTTAGAGCAGTACTATGAAATAGATCCTAAGAATAGCTGGATGCTCGCTGCGGCGGAAAAGAATTTACCGATTGTAGTTCCCGGTTGGGAAGACTCTACTATGGGTAACATTTTCGCCTCTTACTGCGTGAAAGGTGAACTGCAGGCTTCTACTGTAAAGAGTGGCATTGAATACATGACATTTTTAGCGGATTGGTATACCAATAATGCCGGTAGCGAAGGAATTGGCTTTTTCCAGATTGGCGGTGGTATTGCAGGTGACTTCCCGATTTGTGTAGTGCCTATGCTTTATCAGGATTTAGAGCGCACCGATACTCCTTTCTGGTCTTATTTCTGTCAGATTAGCGACAGCACCACTAGCTATGGCTCCTACTCTGGTGCGGTGCCCAATGAAAAAATCACTTGGGGAAAATTAGATATTAAAACTCCCAAATTTATTGTGGAGTCGGATGCCACTATCGTTGCTCCCCTCCTTTTTGGATATCTCCTAGGTTGGTAGATGGAGACCATTGAGAATATTGAACTGGCCTACCTCAATGCCGAGGACTATCAAGCTTTAAAGGATTTGATGCAAGAAGCTTATCCCGATATGCGGGATTTGCATTGGAAGAAGCATGAAATTGAAAAGCTGGTGAGCCTCTTCCCAGAAGGGCAAGTAGTATTAAAGGTAAATGGTGATATCGCGGGCTGTGCCTTAGCGCTTTTGCAGAAGGACTCCATCACCGAAAGGGCCCACACCTATAATGAGATTACTGCTAATGATAGCTTTAAAAGTCACCAAAAGGATGGTGACTTACTCTACGGTATCGATGTGTTTATTGCCCCTAAGTACCGGGGTATGCGCTTGGCGCGACGCCTTTATGATTTCCGTAAAGAACTTTGCGAGCAGCTCAATTTAAAGGGTATTGCCTTTGGTGCGCGAATGCCCAAATACCATCTCTATGCCGATAAACTAAGCCCTCTGCAGTATTTAGAGAAGGTAAAGGCCAAGGAGATTCACGATCCGGTTTTAAACTTCCAGTTTAACAATGATTTCCACGTAAAGAAGATTTTAAAAAATTACCTAGAAGGTGATGATGAGTCTTTAGACCACGCGGTATTGATGGAGTGGAATAATGTGTATTACGAAAAACCCAGCGCTGGGCCTAGCGGTCGCACTAAGGTTGTACGGGTAGGACTGGTACAATGGCAGATGCGGCGTTATCGCGATTTAGATGAATTGATGGATCAGGCCGAGTTTTTCCTGGACTCTATTTCGGGTTATCATTCTGATTTCGCCTTATTCCCCGAATTCTTTAATGCCCCATTAATGTCGGCCTATAATGAGCTTAGTGAGTCGGATGCCATCCGGAAACTAGCCAGCTTTACCGATGAAATTGTGGAGCGTTTTGCGCAATTGGCCATGACTTATAATATCAACATTATTACGGGTAGCATGCCCAAAATAGTGAATGATAAACTGCGGAACGTCGGATTTCTTTGTCACCGCGATGGCCGTTTAGACCAATTTGAAAAACTGCATGTTACCCCCGACGAAGAACGAGTTTGGGGTATGGAAGGTGGTGAAGCGATAAAAAGTTTTGATACCGACTGCGGTAAAGTTGGGGTTTTGATTTGCTATGATGTAGAATTCCCAGAGCTCTCTCGCCTATTGGCCGAAGATGGCATGGACATCCTCTTTGTACCCTTTTTAACCGACACCCAAAATGGTTATAGTCGGGTAAGGAATACGGCCCAGGCGCGCGCAATAGAAAACGAATGCTATGTGGTTATCGCTGGTAGTGTGGGGAATTTACCCAAGGTGAGTAATATGGATATTCAGTTTGCACAAAGTATGGTATTTACGCCTTGCGACTTTGCTTTCCCAAGCACTGGTATAAAAGCCGAGGCCACCCCAAATACCGAAATGATATTGGTGGTAGACCTCGACATAGATTTATTAAGGGAGCTTAATGAATTTGGTAGCGTGCGAAATTTAAAAGATCGCCGCTTAGACCTCTACTCCTTAGTTAAGCGGAAATAGCCTTAAGACTTCTTTTTATAGTAATCCTTAGGAATCGGCTTTAAGCTTCTAAAGCTTAGCCCGGGAGGCATGCCTTGTGGAAAGCGCGCAAAGGGGCCGATTTCATCTAGTTCCATTTCATTGGAAGTGGACGAAGCACGGTCCTTAATTTGACCATTCACTACCCCCATTCCAATTATATTAGTGGTTAAGGTCCCTACACCAATAATACCGTGACTAATCGGCAATAGGCTTAAAGCTACATTGCTAACTACTGGATACTCCGGCTCAAAATGATAGAGTCGGAATTTAAGCACCTTTTCCTTCTCTAATTCGATATGGTAGAGGCTATCGTATTGGGTACTGATGAGATAGAGTTTTTGGGCATCCACCGCAATCAGCTCCCCTTGAATATCCCGAACGGGGTTTCCGCGTTTTAAGCGCAGTTCGATATAAGCGCCATATACATTGGCATGCGCCTCTGTAGATTTGGGCAACATATAAGAGGTAGAGCATGAACTTAGCAGCGCTCCAATGCTCAGCGCTACCGCAATAATTAAAGTTTTAGGATTTTTCATGGCGCAGAGATTAAGGTTTAAGACTTAGTGGTTTTGCCGGCACTTGCGAAGACCAGAATACTTCCTCCATATTCTCTTCATAAAGCTTATAGGCTTCCGCTTCATTTTTAAGATAGCGACTGGGGGTTTTAAACATCTGTCGCAACTTCCAAAGATCCTTATCTGCTAACCAAGCATCTCGCATCCATTCCAAATAATAGCCTTTTGCATAGAGAAAGAGGGCATAATCCTGATTAGCCGCAAGGTGGAAATCGAGCTGAAAACGATCGCCAGGCATGGAAACCAATGGCGCTTCTGGACTTTGTAAATCCCTTAAATCCTTAGCCGAACTTCGACCATTTCTGGTGATGCGATCTACCTTATAAACTTCTGGTTTCAGCTTCCGCTGGATGTGGGTAATGGCCGCTCTATCAATTCGCCAGAGGCCACGATTCATCTTTAACTTAATACGCAGTTCATCCTTGGCTGCGTGCTCTAAATCTAAAATCTGACGGTTAATAGCGATTGGTCCCGTTTCATAGAAAGCCCCTTTAAAAATCCATTCCTCTTGGGCCTCGCTCCAGAGGTACACTTCTAATTCCCCTAATTCCGACTTTAGACCTTTATCCATGGTTTCGTAGAGGTCTCCCCTTTGTTCTAAATCACTAAAGATTTCTCCTACTTCATCCCCCATATAGGATATGGCATTATAGATAAAATAGGTCGTCATTAAGCTTTGTCGGAAATCCAATACCAGCCCCAAGTTCGCGCTATCTTGATCGAGCTTAAAGTTCAGAATCACCTCCTCCTGAGAGGCTAGATTGTCCGGGTCTGATTTAGAGAAATACTCTTCTTGATCAGCAGCTTGGAAAGGCACCTCTTGGGCTAAGAATAAATTGCGAGCGGCATAAAAGGAATTATCTCGACTCTGATAAACCGTTTCTCCTTCCTTTATGGGCAGGGCATAAAGTTCAATTTCGCGGAGGACATGGGTTTCATGCGCCTCGTTTTTCATGAGGAGGGAGAAAACAGAATCGCGAAAATGCGGCACTTTAAGGTCATCGATATCGCCATATTCCAAGGAAGGACAAATGGCATTGGAAAAACCTTCTGCTCTGCAAGAGAAGAGGCCCTCATCTTCCGGAAGGTAAAAGGTAGGACAAGATCCGAAGCAAGCTTTAGGATTAGCCAAGCATACTAAGCTTATACTCGCGTTTATAATAGTGAAGGGCGCCAGCATCGCATTACCATCGGTGAGATCTAGCTCCTTATTCACCTCAAATAAAACCACCGAGTCTAAGAGCAAAAGCTCCTCACCCTTGCCCAATAAGTCGCGGTTCGCATCATAGCGATAGGCATAGCCTCGAACCGCTATTCGTTGGGTATCCACCAACCAATTATTGGGGAAGTAATATACTTCGCCATTGCGGAGGTGGGCTTTTAAAATGGTAGGATCACTAATGGAGTCCCTTTGATTTTCGGCTTCATCTACCTGATGGTATTGCCAGGTATAATCTACTTCCTTACAATTGGCCACCATTAGCGCTAAGGCAAGCAGGGCTAAGCCTCGAATTAGAATTCTCATAATTAATCAATACAGGTTTAAGTCAAATTTAGAATTTATTCTAGTGCCAGCCGCTTTATCTCCTATTTTTGGGAGATGCGCTTACTACCAATTATACTTGCTTGTCTATTCTTCAATGCATTAAATGCACAGAGCGACTTTATGGATAGTCTGATTTGGCTAAACTATCAATACCAGCATGAGCAAAATAAGAAGTTTAAGGACTCTTTACACTCCCCTTTAGCGGCGGAGGATCGCGAAAGTTTTGAGAGTTTAAATTGGTATCCGGTGGACACTAATTTTATAGTTTGGGCCACTTTGGAGCGGACTCCCGATACCGAAGTATTTGAATTAGCCACTACTACCGAAAGAAAGCCTAAGTATCGCCAATTTGGCATTTTACATTTTCAGATAGCGGATAGCAGCTATGCCATTCCCATTTATCGGAATTTGCGTTTAAAGACCATTCCTAAATATAAAAATCACCTTTTCTTTCCCTTCACCGATCTCACTAATGCCTTTGGCACTTATGGTGGCGGGCGTTATCTCGACTTAGAGATCCCCGAAGGTGATTCGATTTTAATCGATTTCAATCGGGCTTACAATCCTTATTGCGCCTATAATGCGCGCTACTCCTGCCCTATTCCCCCACAAGCCAATCATATTAATTTGGCGATAAAAGCGGGGGTTAGGTATGAGGTGAAGCATTAATAATTAATCACTTTAAAAGTAGTATCATTATTCCCGCACCAGATCGTATCAATGATGGTAATCGATGAATCTGGGGTATAGATGAAAAAGCTTAGGATGTTATCGGCATTACCCATGGTCTTTACTACAAACTCTTCTTGGGATGGGTAATGAATCACTGTGTTTTCGAATTCACCAAAAGCTGGATTCATACTAAAGCGATATACAGGCGAGGTGAAATTCAGCTTTACCTTAAGCCAAGCATAGGGATGCAGCTCTGGATTGTACTTTTGAGCGCCACCGAGATTAAAATGACTACCACCAGTTGGAAAGGGCCCGGTGATATCGCGGGTGCTGTAGAAGTTAGGGTAATAACAGACTAATTGATAAACATCATGCCTAATCTGATAAGGCACTGAAAAATTGAAGCTGTAATTTCCTCGAGCATCGGTTATAGTGGAATCTAGAATATAGTCTCGTGCTGCATATTTAAGGTAATTTACACGCACCAGATCTACCCTAGCATTGGCCAAATACTCCGCACTATTAGCTGCGAATAATCGTCCCGACAGTGAAGTTCGGATATCCTCGGGTTCTTTGGAGCAAGAACCAAGCAGGACGAAGGTGAGGCCTATTACCAGCAATTGAAATATGGAGTAATAGCTGAGCTTCATTAATCAATAATTAATCACTTTAAGAGTAGTATCATTATTCCCGCACCAGATCGTATCAACGATGGTAATCGATGAATCTGGAGTATGGATAAAAAAGCTCAATACATTATCGGCATTACCCATGGTCTTCACCACAAACTCTTCCTGTTGAGGATATTGAATTACCACTCCTATATACTCGCCAAAGGAGCGGTTCATTGTAAAGCGATATACAGGCGAGGTGAAATTCAGCTTTACTTTAAGCCAGGCATAGGGATGCAGCTCTGGATTATATTTCTGTGAGCCACCAAGATTAAAATGACTACCACCAGTTGGAAAGGGCCCGGTGATATCGCGGGTGCTGTAGTAGCTAGGGTAATAGCAGACCAGTTGATGGGGATTATTTCGATGCAAATAATCTACTTTAAAGTTAAAGCTATAATTGCCCTTGGCATCTGTGCGAGTTGAATCTAGAATTGCATCCCGCGAGGTATATCCCACATAATTTATGCGTACTAAATCTACCCTAGCATTGGCCAAATACTCCGCACTATTAGCTGCGAATAATCGTCCCGACAGCGAAGTTTGGATATCCTCGGCTCCTTTAGAGCAAGAACCAAGCAGGACGAAGGTGAGGCAAATTGCCAATAAATGAATTATGGGGTGATCAACTTTTTTCATTGCAAATAATTAAAGGTTTATGCTCATTTTATAAAATCTTGTAGCCATACCTGACAATCTTGAGTGTTAATACTTGAATACTTTTAAGACTTCTTTACCCTTTCCAAGATCTAAGTGGATTAAATAAAGTCCAGCTTGCAATTCAGACATATCTAAATTAAAAATCTCATTATCAACATTTAACCGCTCGTGCTTCACTAAGTACCCTCCTGCACTATAGACCTCTAGCTCGACTTCTTTAATCGATTGATCATAAAGCTTAATCGAAAGGACATCCTTTACTGGCTGCGGATAGGCATCAATTTTATTTTCACTTTCCCTTGCTGCCTGAGCAAGCAAATTTTCTCGCTTATAAGTATAGCCCGCAAAGCTTTGGCGACATTGGTCCAGGCCATAGTCAAATTCTTCGGCACGGATGTCCCCCGTAAAATAAGCCTCTTCCTTTTCGCAAACACAATTCCAATATCCGGCACGCTGAGATTGTGTATAATCAAAGGTCCAATTTTGACGATTAGACAGAACGGATATTGCTTCATTATAATGACCCGCCACTCTAAAAGCATGTACCTTATCAAGGTGCAACTGGAAAATCATGGCATGGTGCAGGCTATCGGTAAAACTGAGAGGTAACAGTAAATCATCCACAATTCCAATCACATTATTAAGCTCCACCACTGGTGGCACTGGCTCTCCAGCATTATGCTGCAACTGGTTTTGTTGATAAGCTTGGTTTAAAGCTTGATGCATGCCATTATAAGCAAGATTTAAATAGGCTTGCGTATTGGCATCATGTTGGTTAATATTTCCTTGTAAAATCGCAATTAGTGTCTCCAGCGCTCCTTTGTCATTACGGATTTCTTCCCCGAAGCTTAGTTGACTTAAAGCTTGGTCTAAAGCCTGGCCAATAGGGGTTTGATTAAAGATTTGGCCATTACTCACCTTGCCAAAAGTTTCTGGTAAAGTACTCAAGGTGGCGTAAGTGGGATGAAGATCAAGAGTAGGAGCGTTATTACAATTTGTTACACTATTATACTCTTCATCTAATTCTACAGGAATGTTAGTGGCTAAGCTGAATGGATTTGAACAATGTAATACGCTTAATTCAAAATAATCACCAACATTGGGGTAGTTAATGTTTGATGGGGTCTGAAATTTATTGAAATTAAAATCCGCGTATTGGTAGTTGGGACTGTAATCTAGATAAGGCATATAGCAATACCAATTACCTACTATATGTCTAAATTGAGAATTTAAATTGCTTAATGGTAAGTCAAATAGATTACCCCCATTGCGCAAATAGATACCACTACCATTACTATTTCCTTGCAAATAAACATTTGAGGCTGAATTCCACCTAAAAGTATTGGATGCTTCATCGTTTAAATAGCCAATTGCATTCTCTAGGCTAATACCTTGAAGATTATTCTGAATTGTGTTGCAACTTGCCCTCAGATCAATATCATTGGCCATTAAACCGATTAAAAAGCCATCAATGGTAGAATTCGCTAATTTAAGGCTGCTTCCCTCCTGGCCCTGAAGGTTTATGGCCACGTCTGCCCGAGAAAGTATCCCCCCCGATGGATTACTGCTAAAAGTACAGCTAGTGATCTCGCTACGAGCATTGAGGTTTAAACCATAAACTGAATACCTTATATTATTTGTAAACTGAGTACCTCGAACAATATGCTTTCCGCTGCTCCATTTCAAGCCATCATAATTATCCCGAACTACACAATCTCTAAACTCTGTATATCCTCTAGAGCCTGGTCCTGAAACTAAAACTCCGGGGTTCCCATCTTTTATGGTAACTCTACGCAAGTAATTAATAGTTGTGTTATTCCAAATTCGCAAGCCTCCATGTTTCTGACCCAAATGACTGCTGCGAAGCTCAGCATCTATTATACTGATTGGACTGGCCACGAATAGGAAAGCATTAGGGGCTATGCTTACCACCCCATTTTGGATAATAATTTCATCAAAAACATTCTGCTGTGCGTCTTTCAATATAGTTTCCTTCCGAATTTCTAAGAGGCATTGATTTTTAAAAGCTGGGGACAGACCGATTAAATGGAGCTTAGCACCTGGTTCAATCTCTAAATAAGAAGCAATATCACGCTCCAGCTTACTATTGACCGTAATCCATGGAATATCTTGATCGAAGATGAGCACACCATTTGAATTCGCTTTAATAGTAGCGCCTGCTTTAACACTTAACTTTCCTTGAATTAAAATAGAAGAGCCAAATTGGGCAAAGTTGAAATCCGCATGCCTTTCAATAATCAATTCGCCCCCATCTTCTACGATTATTTGCCCTGCTTTAAACACCACCTTATCATTCAGCTTTAAGACCCCTCCTTTTTGCACAATCAATTTAGAGCCCGGATTTATTCTTAATTCAGAACCTAAATTAATATTGACTTGAGCTCCAGAGCCTATGTATAAATAAGCTTGATTATTGGCGCTATTGGTTCCAGGCTTAGTTCCGCCAAGCTCCAATTTGGCCCCGCTGTTAATATTTAAGACTTGAGAGGGAAAGCAAGCTCCACCAAGATTGGCTCGAACCAAGCCACCAATGGCATCATAATTAGCTTCTACATCAGGCAGATCATAGCGTGGCTCATCGGCATTTATCATTAAACGGCCTCCTGCATTAACATCTAGCGCTGGAACCCCAATCGAACCCAAGGGGATATTCCATTTATTAGTTAAAACTCCACTTCCCGGATTAACCTTCTCATAAGAAGCCTGATAAATCTGATTTTTCAGCCAGTTTAAGTTGGTTTGAGTACCCTTAACATGGCCCATGGATTGATTAGCTGGAGCAGTATAAGCATCAAAATGTGTATCCCCGTTTTTGCCCGGATAATCCTCTTCTAAGTTTGTAAAGTCATAGTTAAACAAATCCCCTGTTTCCAAATTCAAAGCAGAAGTTGTAGGCACAAAAGAGGCATAAGCTTGCAGAGCATTAGGTAGCGCCCAAGGGGTGCAAAAACCTCCTAAAAATAAAGCCGAATTTGCAGCCAATCCATTCCAAACCCCATTTTGAATGGCTGGAACAACCTCTCGAGATATGTCTGGCCTTAAACTTCCGGGAACATTATCCAAGTTTTTAGCGCCGAATACCTTTACGATATCCAAAGGAAACAATGGCCTATCCGCTTTTAGTATTGTACCACTGGAGGAGCCAATAGCATATAACTTTGACTCCACTTTTAAGAAAATCGGAAGGAAAATACTAGTAAGACAGGTGATGGTTTCTTCAAACTCAACATATGCCTGACCATCGTTCGGAAAGGATTTGAAATTTCCGACATTCCCATTTACAAGTGCAATATTCCGGCATTTCTTAGGGTAGTCACCTAATAATGCAATTTCATTTTGAAGCGCCGTATAATGTGGATCCGGCGCTAAATCAGTCCCAGGAGGATAATTTATCGTTCGTACATAATGAGACTTTTTACTATTGTAAGCTCTATTTCCTTGCTTGG
This sequence comes from uncultured Flavobacteriales bacterium, assembly GCA_950073045.1. Classification (GTDB taxonomy): domain Bacteria; phylum Bacteroidota; class Bacteroidia; order Flavobacteriales; family Schleiferiaceae; genus Croceimicrobium. Next base: position 10,702 of record CATMQD010000052.1, read on the forward strand.
CCGTGTAATGGAACCTCAGCATCTGTTTGGCTGCTGGGGAATTGATATTCGCTTGAAGTCTAAGGCCATCTGCATCGCCCCATACTGCTGCAGTATGAATAAACCATTGAATGGCTAGAGGAATATGTGCTCCTTTCCATGGGCTATCTAAGGAGGCAAACAGACCCGTGCAGTGCGGTATTTCATGGTGCTCCATATAAACTAAAGCATAACGCGCTACTTGTCCACCCATACTTGCACCCAAAATCACATTGGGCTCATTGCCAAGCTTATAATTATTTACCTCTTTAATTATGCTCGTTAGTAGCAAGCCATTTCTCTGAATATAGTCTACTCCGTTATGGAAGTCGAGCATGATAATATCGTATTCAGCATCATGAAGAGAATCTAAGAAGTCTGGGAAGGCATCAAAGGGATATGAATCATCACAGTCCCACATGGTCGGCCATCCTGCATTTCCCATATGGGTAGATTGATTGGGTCTTCGGCCATCACCCGGCACGGTTCCCCCAAAATCGATCCCTTCAACCAAAATAATGGGTTTACGAAATTTCCCTTCCTCCCCTGGAGCAATTGTTTTCCGGTACCATACATAAGTATTTCCAGTCGCTTTTTGCCCATTCCATGCTTCGGTAAGCTGTGGAGGAAATTGATATTCCCAAACTATCGGACTGCCATTGATGTCATATTTTGTGGTTCCACCCCATGGGCCGCCACTTACAGAAGGTGGACTACAAGAATTACCATTTATCGATACCATTAACTTGGCGTATAAAAATTGCCCATTATTAAGCTCAGCTTGTAGCTCCCATATTTTAGGACCTAGACCTTGCGACTCCGAGTAAACAGCGTAAAAAACCTGATTGAAGGAGATGGCACTTAAGCCCTGACCATCCTTCAAATCAATTTTAAGGTTTGCTATAGAGGCATTTGAAATATTACTTATAAATAAGGTATCACTGATGATAAAAGCCAGACTGTCATTAATTGCCAAGTTCCCAAAGTTTGCACTTAAAGCAAATAGCTTTTGTTGGATGAAAGGTGAATGGAAGCCTTGATGCTCAAGAATGCCACTATTGTTTAAAAAGACTGAACTATCCAAAAAGGAACTGTCTCTAATTGCATCATACTCTAAATGATACAGTAATAAAGGATTGGCATTGTACTGAGATCTAAGCCAAGCCTCTCTTTCTACAAGGTTATGATAGTCGGGGTATAAATTGCTATCCAATGCGATTTTTCGGGCATCAAGTGCTACCTGATAAGGGTGTTGCATGCCTAAGGCCGAGTCTTCCTGTGCACCCTTAAAGGCCGGCCAATGCAAATTCATCGGGCGCTTATGCAGAAGGAGGTCTGTTTGCCTTAGAATATTAGTATCTAATTGATAAAAAGGCTGCGAAGCATAAAGACTATCCGCAGCTAAGGCGTAGGGCAAGATATTCTGGGCAGCAAGCTTGTTACTAATAAATATAGCAGCAACTAAAAGAATCAGGTTTTTGGTTTTCATAAATTAATAATTAATTGTTTTAAGAGTAGTATCATTATTCCCGCACCAGATCGTATCAACAATCGTAATCGATGAATCTGGGGTGTAGATGAAAAAGCTTAAAATGTTATCGGCATTACCCATGGTCTTTACTACAAACTCTTCTTGGGATGGGTAATGAATCACTGTGTTTTCGAATTCACCAAAAGCTGGATTCATACTAAAGCGATATACAGGCGAGGTGAAATTCAGCTTTACCTTAAGCCAAGCATAGGGATGCAGCTCTGGATTGTACTTTTGAGCGCCACCAAGATTAAAATGACTACCATCAGTTGGAAAGGGCCCGGTGATATCGCGGGTGCTGTAGTAGTTAGGGTAATAGCAGACTAATTGATAAATCTCATGTCTGTTCTGATATGGTACTGAAAAATCGAAGCTGTAATTTCCTCGGGCATCGGTTCGAACGGAGTCAATTAAGATATCGTCATAACTATAGAGGCCACCACCACCGAGATACACCAGTTCAACCTTAGCATTAGGTAAGTATTCCGAGCTATTAGCAGCGAACAATCTTCCCGACAGCGAAGTTTGGATATCCTCGGGTTCTTTGGAGCAAGAAACTGTAAACTGGTGAAACACCAATAGCAATAAATAGAGGTTTATGAAGCTTTGCTTATTCAGCATAAATCACAGACTAAGTTTTACAATTGCGACAAGCGTCGCGATTTGAGTTTTTAAACCTAGCCTAAGTGTTTTGAGCTACACTTGCGTAATACGCCACATTGGAAAAATATTATTGCGTATTACGCAAGTCAAGGTCCCTGAAGCATCCTATCTTATTGATTATCTGTCACTAACTAATTTACCAATCAAGTGTCCTTATCTTAGAAAATGTTCTATTGGACATCTTTTTCTCCTTTTTTCTTCAATAATTTTTCCATGGTAATCCTAGTAGAGGCCAACAAGCTCCAAGCCTCAGCCCGCCCATCACTGGCAGATTTCCACAAGCTCCTTAGTGGTGATTTACTTACAGAGGCCATTATCCAGTTCCAAATACCATGATTGCACCTAAAACATTTTGGTGTGGGGACGGCCTTTGGGTGCTGCGATTTTTTGAGAGCAAACCAGTTTTAATATTTAGCACCGCTTTATCTAGGCTCCCGGTTCAAAGCTCTAGGCTCTGCTCCCCCCCAGTTCTACAAAAACTCAAATTATTTCTACAAAAAAGGCCTGGCACAGGAACTATATTAGCATCCAGATAATGAATCAAGAGATGTCTAAAACTATAAGAACAGCCATAAAAAGCTTAAAACATAAGGCCCAGTTGACACAAGGCCAGAATTCCTTAGCGAAGCTTAAAGAAGCTGTTGACATTCTTCCTTTGTTTAGGCTTTCCCTCTTGCTTATAAGTCTGCTAGGCGCCATTAGTCCTAAAATCAAAAGCGAAATGTTGCTTCCTTTGAGTGATACTGCTGCTTCTATCCGCCTCCTAATGGTTGAAGACACTTATAGTCCAATGGCATTAAATGTTGTTGGCGCTAAAAACAACCAGTCAATTTTAGCTTTCCATCAAGAAGCAAAGCAGCCAATCCTTCCCTTCGATTTACAAAAGCGAAATAAGCGCAGAGCTGTAATTGATGCAGGGGGAAAGGCCCCCGAAGCGAGGCTTCATTCCTAGGATAGATTTAAAACCATTATACCGATCCCGGTCCTTTTAGGCCGGGATCTTTTTTTTGCCCAAAAATTGGCTGAAAAATGGTCAAAACCACCGCGGTGAACCATACAAATGACCGCGGTCGTTTGTCCAAGTGACCGCGGTGACTCGACTAAATGACCGCGGTGACCTGACCCGGTCACCGCGGTCATTTTGAAATCGGCTTATTTTTCGATGTTCTGGCCAAAATCTCCGTTTTTTCACTCCAATTCCCTTACCCATTTTGCTCAAAAAGGCGGTTTTTAGACTCGTTTTGGGTCATTTTGCGCGGGTCTTTCGTGGGTTTTCTGGACAAAAAAGGAAGAAAAGAGCCTTAAATTTTGGTCCAAATCTGCATTGAAAAGCCTCTTTCAAGAGCAGTTGGCTTTGGGTTCTAAGATCTCGGTTCTTTATCAAGCCCACCGGTTCTACAAAAACTCAAATTATTTCTACAAATTAAGTTTTGGGCTGGCCCTACATTCGTAAGCAGCTAATAAATCAAGAAATGCCCAAAAGCTTTACAACCGCAATAAATAACTTAAATCCTAAGGCCCAATTGATCCAAAGCCGGACATCCCTCGCGAAGTTTTTAGAAGCTGTTGATACTCTTCCTTTGTTTAGGCTTTCCTTATTGCTTATATGGCTGCTAGGCACTATTAGCCCTAAAATCAAAAGCGAAATGTTGCTTCCTTTTAGTGATAATGCGGCTTCTATCCGCCTCCTTATGATTGAAGGCACTTATAGTCTATTGGCATTAAATGTTCTTGGCGATAATAACAACCCGTCAAGTTTTGCTTTCCATCAAGAAGCAAAGCAGTTCCTCCTTCCCTTCAATTTACAAAAGCAAAATAAGCCCAGAGCTGAAACTGATCCAGGGGGCAGCGCCTCCGAGGCGAAGCTTCATTCCTAGGATAGTTATAAACCCATTATACCGATCCCGGTCCTTGCAGGCCGGGATCTTTTTTTTGCCCAAAAATTGGCTGAAAAATGGTCAAAACCGACCCTTCGCACCGACCAAAGTGAAGGTTCACTTTGTTCAACTCACTGTGGTCCACTGACTAATGCACAGTTGTCCATCGATTCACACACTGTGGCCTTTTTGAAAAAGCAATTTTTTCGGTTTTTCATGGAAAATAGAGCTTTATGCAGTCAATTTTGGCCGCAAATTTCTTCTCAAAAAGGGGTTTTTGAGTAGGATTTGGGTGATTTTGCACGGTTTTCCCTTGGTTTTTCTGGATAAAAAAGGCAGAAATGAGCCTTTAATCTTTTCCAATTCAGCTTTGAAAAGCCTTCTTCAAGAGCAAAAAACAGGGTGAATTGCAGCTCCAAACCCCAAACCCCCAAACCCCCAAACCTTCAAACCTTCAAACCTCCTAAACCACTAAACCCCTAAACCACCTAAGCACCCTCATGCTCAAATACATCAAGAGTCCCTTTGATGATTTTCGCTATAATAGCTACCTTGCTGGTAAGAATGTGCTTCGCTAAAGACAAAAAAACCTACGGATATCCATCTCCTTGTATGTCCAAAGCAAGAGTTTTCCTAAGCATAAAAACAAGTTGTAGGTAATTGAAAAAAGAATGAACGATAACACGACCAGCGAAAAGCTTGATCAATTGTATGCTTCTGCAGGATCCAAATTGAGAAAATCAGCTGGCGACTTCCGAGAAAGACAAAAGTGGGTAAAAGCAGTCGACGAACTTACTGATGGTGAAAGAATCGTTTATCTAATCGGAATATTAAATCAACAAGTCTTAAATGGTGGATTTGAGCAATATTTCGACAATCGTTATGCAATTTTTGGATATGAAACAGCCGATATTTTAGACTCAATTAAAGCGACACGCACAAGCTCACTATTACGAAAAGCACTAGGAATCGTTAATATTCAAAAACTTCATGGCGACGATTACAAAGAATACGTTTGGGAGACGCTGATTGGGGAAGAACTAATTGACCAACTAGAAGACTTAACCGATCAATATTACGATGAAGACCAAGTAGAAGATCTGGAGCTTTTAACCGGAAATTATCTGAAAAAATAAAAAAAACCACCTACAATCGAGTAGACGGCCTCAGCCCTAATCATGACTGAGGTGCGCCTCTCACACCACCGTACGTACGGGTCTCGTATACG
>CATMQD010000053.1 GCA_950073045.1 uncultured Flavobacteriales bacterium
GAGAAGAGATTCATAGCAGTGGTTACGGTATCACCATTAGTGTTGGTGTACCACATGGCATCATTATTATTTATAAAGCCCGCTCCTATGTTGAAGACCTTTTTGGTGCCTAAATAAGTTCCTACACGATAGGGTAATAAGTTGCCCTCGGCGTCCCAAAACTCATATTGGAAATATCCCTCAAAAACCTTCCCTGTATTTTGGGGATTGTAATTGGCACGATCTATAGCAATTGCGCCACCAGTGTTGGTTTCAAAAGGATCGTTAACGGCCACTTGGTAGGCTAATTTGCCGATTTTACCTTTTGCGAAGATGCCTAGCTTACGAGCAAACTGGTCCGTTGCTTCAATGGTGGCCCAGTTTAAAGTGGGGGCATCATAGGTCATCAAGTTAAGGGTAGAGGCATTGGTCATTCGACTTAAGCCATTCCAATAATGCAATCCACCTCCGATGTTCAAATATTTTGGAATAACAGTATAGTCCACCCAGGCATCGTGCATATAAAGCTGGGGTTTCTTTCCATCAACTCCTAAATAGCCGCCGCTAACCGCATTTTGATTGTTGATACCAAAGTGAGTTACGATCAAGAACTTCTTGTTAATTTGACTAAACATTAAAAAACGCGAACGACGTAAGCCGAAGTCGGTAGTTGCATCTTGCGCTGTACCTGCACGCATACTACCATCGTTGTTTTGGTTGTAGCGGGCCCATACCTGATGCCAGGTTATCAAACGGAAATACCTGTCCCCTGCAACGTCGAGGTTAACCTTTAAACCGCCACTATAACCCGGAAAACCCTGGCCAAAGGCTGATCCTGTAAAGAGCAGGATCATAAAGATGAATAATGATTTTTTCATGTTGGAAAAGTTTGGTTATCAAGCACTGAGCATGGCTCAATGGTGAGACCAAGATTTTACTTTTCCACGGTAGAATGAAAATTGGTATAGTTTTTTGCAAATAGAAGTGACAAATCAAGCTAAAAGTTAGTCTCTAAAGCGCTCCCAGCGTATTAGCATATACTTATCACCTAATTCGGTAACCACCATTCCTGCTCCTTTCAGATTAGTAGGATCCTGATAAAATTTCAGCAGTTCATCATGGGTTAAAATCCTATAAGTTGGATGGTAATTTGATTTAAAAGGTCGTTTTACTTTATGTTGCCTTACCCAATTAATCACACTTACGTGAGAGACACCCAGTATTCGTTCTATCTCTCTATAGGAAAGACCTTCAAGGTAAAGTTGTAAGGCCTTGGTTACATAATAATCATCAATTTTCTTCCCTAAACGAGAAACGGTATAGTGGTATTTACAAGCTTTACATTTATAGCGTTGACGACCCTTTACGATCCCACTTTTAGTAGCTTCTTCTCCTCCACAATTAGGACAAACAAGATTTGTCATACTGATATACCTTTTTAGCAAATATATACCAATTTAGCAATAAAATGTTAAGACTACATTTAAAGCAAAAATGCAATAGAAAGGTGCTTAACTAAGAAACCCTTGGTGGGTGAACGATTGCTGAATAAAGCCTTAGAAATTTACTTGGGGATCAGAAAATCATAAAAACAAAAAAGCCATCTCGATAAATCAAGATGGCTTTGGAACACAATCCTAGTTTTATACTAGAACGGATATTTGTTTGCGTCGATCACTTTAGCAGCGATGCCTCGACGTAAGGCTTTAACATTTACTGGTTCCGAAGGCTTAGTAAAACGCTTTAAGCCAATTAACATCATTCGCTGCTCATCACCTTCCATAAAGCTATAGATCGCTTCACGCCCTTTTGCGGCAACGGCCTCTTGAGCCCAGTGTAAATAAAGCTTAGCCATTTCAATTTGAGTGGCAGCGGCTTCTTCGCCCTCGCGTTTAGCAATTTTCTCAGCTCTTAAAATTGCTGATTCAGCGGCGTAGGTCTCAATAATCATATCGGCAGCATTCATTATAATCTGCTGCTCCTGTTCAAGGTCCATTCCGAAAGTTTCTACGGCCTTACCGGCTACCATTAAAATGGATTTCTTCAGCTTGGCGATACACTCCTTTTCTTCTGCAAAAAGCTCGGTATGGTCTGGAGTATCGAAGGATGGAATTTCCATTAATTCATTCGCCACGGCCATCGCGGGACTCATCAAATCAAGTTCACCTTTCAAAGCTTTTTTAAGTAGCATGGCTACCGAGTGTAGGCGGTTTATCTCATTTGTACCTTCGTAGATACGGGCAATACGCATATCGCGATAAGCGGCTTCCAATGGAGCATCGGCGCTATAGCCCATTCCTCCATAAATTTGAAGTCCTTCATCAGCAACAAAGCTTCCAGCTTCAGATCCTAGTACCTTAAGGATGGCACATTCGATAGCATATTCTTCTACCCCTTTTAATTTCGCCTCTCCTTGGTCCATACCGCCTTCCATAAGACGATTTATATTATTCTCCACATCCTGGCCAGCACGGTAAGTTGCAGATTCAGCCACCCAAGTACGGGTTACCATATCGGCTATTTTTTGTTGCATAGCACCAAAAGAAGAAATGGAAGTTCCGAACTGTTTACGCTCATTAGCATAAGTTACGGCATGAGTAGTAACTCTTCTGGCGGCATCCAAACAGGCTACCGATAGTTTTATACGTCCGTAATTAAGGGCATTCATCGCAATCTTAAAGCCTCCATTACGCTCACCCAGCAGGGCCTCAGCTGGAACTTCACAATCATTAAAAAATACCTGACGAGTAGAGCTGGCACGAATACCGAGCTTGTTCTCTTCTTCGCCGAAACTCATGCCCGGATTACCCTTCTCAACAATAAAGGCAGTTAGGTATTTATCGTCTTCAATGCGGGCAAATACAGTAAATACATCGGCGAAACCTGCGTTTGAAATCCAAATTTTTTGCCCATTTATTTTATAGGTTTTACCATCAGCAGATAGCTCGGCTTTGGTTTTTCCGCTATTGGCATCCGAACCTGCTCCTGGCTCGGTTAAACAGTAAGCGCCCATTAATTCGCCACTGGCTAAACCAGGAATATACTTTTGCTTTTGGGCTTCGGTACCATATAATAAGATCGGTAAAGTACCGATTCCGGTATGCGCACCGTATGCTGTAGATAAGGAACCTGAGATTCCAGAAATACGGTCACAAACCAACATAGAAGTATTAAAATCCATTCCAAGGCCACCATATTCTTCAGGAACGCTAATTCCTAATAGACCTAGCTCTCCGGCCTTTTTCATTATCCCTTCGGTAAAGCCGTAATCTTTTGCTTCAAATCGCTCACGCTCTGGCGCCACCTCTTTATCGATAAAATCAGTAGTGGCCTGCGCCATCATCTTCTGCTCTTCATTAAAATCTTCCGGAATAAAGATTTCCTCACTACTAACTTCACGAATTAGAAACTCTCCGCCTTTCAAGAATTCATTTTTTACAGCCTCTGCCATTTCCAGGAATTTTTTGGATTTGCTCAAAAGTACTAAAATTTACTATGCATGCATAGTTTATTCTTAGATTTTCTCCAAAAAATAAAGGTGCTCCTTTTTCAAGAAGCACCTCCATTGCAGAGTATCCTATTTGAATCTACAGATCCTTACCAGCGGTAGGATACACCCATCTGGAAGGAGTATCGCAATTTTGTTTGCTCGTAAAGCACAAACTCCTGTTTGATAGGATAACGCAATTGCACCCGACTTAATACCGACCAACGATCATTTAATCGCCAATCGATTTGCGGTTGTAATAGGGCAGTTACCCCAAAGAGAGACTTGCTACCGCTTTCATCATTGCTATAAGCAATAGCCTGCTGTAAAGCTAGTCCTCCCGCTAAACGGAAGTTCCAATTACCACTTCTAATTCCGTATCCATATAAAAGAGGGAGTTCGGCGAAATAGAAGGGTCTCTCTAGTTGCTTTACGATACTCGAGCCCAATTGGTTTGTATCGACCTGTAAAACATATGTACTGTCTTGCACTATTGTACGGGTAGTATCGTACTCATAATGTCCGGCTTGGAAGGAGTCAATTACCCATATTCTACTCACTTCTAGCACTTCTTTATCTTCAACGTTTAACTTCCAGCTACTATCAATTCGGCTGTAATTGTTTAAAACATTTTGTTCGTAAACCTGCTCAATTCTGTAATAGGCGAGTCCAGCGCTGAAATATTGTCCTTTATTATACCATTGTAATTCAAATCCGCCTCCATAAACCAGTGGGGATTGCGACCTCAATTCGTGCATCGCCCCGATATAAGAACTGGCCCCTCCAAGCTTAAAGCCAGTATTGGGGCTTATAAATGGTTTTGCCTCCGACGGCGCAGCTACTTGTGTTCCTGAAGAATCGACCATCGATTTCCTGTTTTGGTCAATATCATCTTGATCACTATCCACCAATCCTTCAACAGGTATTCCAGATTCAGTAGCAGCTCCCTGGTTATTGCTGTCTTCAATTGTTTCCACAGCCTCAGGCTCATCAGCTATAGCGATTTTAGATTTCTCTTCGCTACTAAGGCTTTCCTCAAGTGAAGTCCCTTCCATAGAGCGATTCTCAGCTTCGCTACGAGTATTCCCTTGGTCCATTTCGGATAGAGCCACCCTGTCCTTATCCTTAAAATCTTGGCTAGTACTTAATTTGTTTTCTTCAATCGCCTGTCTCTTTTCTGCCGTCTCATTCAAGACTGGAAGTGCGCTTTGATTAGCTTTTGTTGAAACTCCATCTTTAGACTCCTCCTGTGCAATGGCATTCTCTAGGGATTTTTCTAAGTGCTTAGAACTATTGCTTTCGACTTCAGCTTGAGCATCGTCATTCTGGTTTCCGTGGTTTTCTTTATTACTAATAGGAGCACTTTCGCTCGGCTCCATAATAGGATCTACACTTTGATTTACCTGAGCAGGACTTTCATTTTGTCCATTATCGGTACCACCGAAATACCAGCTCCCCAAACCAACCATTAGTCCTAGGCTAGCAGCTATCAACCAACCATACCATGGGTTTTTACCAGCCTTGGGCGCAAGGGCGGGCTGAGCGTCTATCTTCGCGCGCATCGCCTCCCAATCTGCAGGGCTGGGACCTCCCGAGGGAGCACCCATTTTATCTTTCATTCTATTCCATTCTCCTGCCATCAGATTACCTTTTTTAAAGCTTGTTTGTGGCTGAGCTCTTTCTTCAACTTCTCTTTTGCCGATTGCAGGTATCGCTTAGAACTACGTGTGGAGCATTCCAGTTTTTCTGCAATCTCATGATGTTTATAGCCTTCCCATTCATAAAGTACAAAGACCATCCTTTCTTTCTCGGGTAAGGAAAACACCATTTCTTGAATTTCTTCACTACTTAATTCATCGATCACCTTTATATGTCCTGGACCCATTTGCACTGATTCAAGGTCGGAGTCATGTTCCATCAGATCAGTATTATCATGATATTGATGACTAGCCCTAAATTGATCGATAGCAGTGCGCACGGTTATAGTAGCTGCCCAGGGTAAAAAATCTCTTTGCTCATCGTAGGTTTCAATATTGAGCAAGATTTTCAAAAAAGCATCATTGAGCAAGGACACAGCATCATCACGCTGTCGTTGATAACGAAAGCAAATAGCCAGAAGATAATCGAAACAGTGCTGATATAAATCAAACTGTGCTTGGCGATCATTCTTCCGACATTTCTTTATTAGATTATAAAGATGCCTATCCATTAAAGCCCAAGGTAAGGAAAGCACCACGGATCAAACCGCAGTGCTTATCCAGGGTCCTAATCATTTTATTGAACGATCAATCGCAAAGTTTTACTAGCCTCCATGGTTTCTACCTTCAAGAGGTAGGCGCCAGATGCTAAGCCTGTAACTTGTGCTTTAGACTGTTCTGCCGCAAGAGTTTTAACAAGTGTTCCACTTATTGTATACACTTTAATGCTTTCTACCTCCAAACCTTGATCCCAAGAAAGGTTTACCAAATCAGAGGCTGGGTTAGGATACATTTCTAAAGAGTTTTCTAAAACCAAATCCTCAACACCTACGGTAGCTGGATCTACTACATTGATGGTGAAACCATTCTGATTCCCTTTGTAAACCAAATTACCATTGGCATCGAAACCAATCGAGTCGCAGAAAGTACTGGTACAAGTGTTTAGACCGGCACTATCTACAGCAGTGATAGTTAAGCAAACAGGGTATACACCGGTATTGGTATACGTATGACTTGGATACTGAGTGTTTATAGTAGTACCATCGCCAAAGTCCCAGCTGTAGCTGATGATATTCCCGTTAGAACTTGAGAATTCCCAAATAATTAACTGGTTTTGGAATAAACCAGAATTGATGGTATCCACTGCATAAGCCGCATTACAAGTAAGTTGATTGCCACTTCCACTAGCAGGAACAAATACCGCACTATCGCAATAAGTCGCTGAACAAGTATCAGCACCTAAAACTGAGGTAATTGTTAAACAAACAGAATAAGTTCCGCTATTAGCATAGGTATGAAGGGCTGTGGACATGCTAATACCAGAAGCCGTATTACCATCACCAAAGTCCCAAGAATAGTCGATGATAGATCCATTACTATTAGAAGCATCGCGGAAAAGCATTTGATAACCACTGGCCGTTTGGCCTACAGTATCAACCATAAAGGCGGGGTTACAAGTAACATTTGTAGCTCCAGAACCTCCACTCTGATAAGTGATACTATCCCAAATTGCAGAGCAGTTCTGATACACTTTAAAACTATAGGTTCCTGGCTGACCAGTAGCTGGACTGAGATTAAACACGCCATTAGTACCATTCACAGTGCTATTTCCGAAGATCCACTCGAAAATTGGTGCACCTGGGATTGAGCCTAAGAAGCTAGAATCTCGTAAGGCAATTCCGGTGTAAATTAAGCTTGCATTGGCAGAATCATGTTCCACACGGGTGTAAGCATCGCAAGCCGCTGGCAAGCAACTCATCCATAGTGTACCAGTAACATTCGGGTTCATGGTAGTTCCCATACCTGCGCCCCAAACCCAGTTTCCCGTGCAATCTTGAGAGGCCCAGAAAACAGTGTCACCTGGACTTACATTGGTGAGTGTGAAATTGGCAATGCCATTACCACTACTATAGGCCCAACTGTCGTAATTATCATAATCTGGATTAGACCAGTTTCCGCCATTAAAAAACTGTGCGGGTGAGCTGTAGTAGAATACCGCAACACCTGGAGCTATAGCTCCACTATCGCTTACCGTAACACTTAAGTTAGGCTGAGCAATTGCCGAAACGCTAAATAATGCGAAAAGGGCTAGTACTATTTTTTTCATCAGAATTGAGTTTTGATTCCTGTATTAGCTAATACGAGAACTTTCCTCAAAAAGTGACAAGCAGGAATAAAAAAAGCGCCCTGACCGAAATCAGGACGCTTCCTCACATTGGAGCTAATTGATATTATTCTACGATCAATCGTAAAGTTTTACTAGCTGTAGCTGATTCTACACGTACCAAATAGGCACCGCTTGGTAGATCACGAATCTCAAGTTCATCGCCGCTTACAGCAATGCTTTTTACTTGCTGACCAGTAATGCTGAATACATTTACCTTTTCAACTTCTAAGCTAGCATCCCAGCTTAAAGTCACCTTTTCATTAGCAGGGTTAGGGTACATGTTTAAAGACTGCTCTAATAGCATTTCCTCTACGCCAACTGTTGCAGGATCAATAACATTAATAGTAAAGCCATTTTGACCTTCCTTATACACTAGGTTTCCATTGGCATCAAAGCCTACAGAATCACAGAAAGTGCTTACACAAGTATCTACACCGGCACTATCAACAGCGATAATAGTTAAGCAAACTGGGTACACACCAGTGTTAGTATAGGTATGACTTGGATACTGAGTGTTAATAGTTGTTCCGTCACCAAAATCCCAGCTGTAGCTGATTATATTTCCATTAGAGTAAGAAGACTCCCAGATAATTAACTGGTTTTGGAAAAGGCTAGAGTTAATGGTGTCCACCAAATAAGAAGCATTACAGCTAATTTGAGGTCCACCAGTACTACCAGTTGGCACAAATACCGCACTATCACAATAAGTAGAAGTACAAGTATCATTACCTAAATAGGCAGTAATTGTTAAACAAACAGAGTAAAAACCGCTGCTAGCATAGGTGTGAATAGGATTCGACATAGTAGATCCAGATGCAGTATTTCCATCACCAAAGTCCCAAGAGTAATCAATGATTAAACCATTAGAACTTGAGTTGTTACGGAAAGCCATGGCATAACCAGAAGCGGTTTGACCTAAAGTATCAGCCCAGAAGCTTGGGTTACAAGTTACCGGAGTAGGATTGCTGCTACCTCCACCGTTAATATTAATGCTAGTAGTAGCACAAGTGCTATCTACACGAGCAAAAGTAATATTGTAGGGTGCAGTGAAATTATTGGAGTTAAACATCACGCTATCGTAATTGCTTGAGGCAAAACCTGCAGAGCCAGTTCCATTTACAGTCCAGTAAGCAGGAATATTAGAAGGCAAGCTTGTTTGATTAAAATTCATCAAAGCAAATGCTTCCACTAAATAAGTGGTTCCACCAGCAGGGGTATTAAAGGAGTCTGTTCTAAAAATAGCATCGCAATCACCAGGAGTACAAGCTAAGCTTAAAGTACCGCTTAAATTTGGGTTCATGGCGGTAACCATTCCAGCACCCCAATCAACATTTCCTGCGCAATCTACAGCTGCCCATAAAATTGTATCGTTCGGGCTAGGATTCCAAACACTAAAGGTGGCTACACCATTGCCGCTCGTAAAAGAGCGACCTACAAAGTTTTCTACCACATGACCGTTTAAAGGACCATTAGGGAAAAACTGGGAAGAGGAAGTGTAGAAAAACACCGACACTCCATGGATAGGGAAACCGGAGCTATCATTAACCGTAACAGTAACGGTAGAGTTCTGAGCAGCCAGACCGAAAGTCAGAACACTAAAAATAGTTAGTAATAAATTCTTCATTTTTCTAAGATTTAAATTCTTGTACTAGCTAATACGGAGGTCTCTGTCAAATAGTGACACATGCCTCCAAAAAAAACCGACCTCCAGTCCAAAAAACTGAAGGTCGGAATCCAATCAGGTTAAAAAAAACCTATCTCAACTATAAGAGTTCATAGATACCAGCTGCGCCTTGGCCTTCACCAACACACATGGTAACCATTCCATATTTTTGATCGCGCTTTTTAAGCTCATTAAATATTTGCACAGAAAGCTTCGCCCCAGTGCAACCCAATGGGTGTCCCATGGCAATTGCGCCACCATTCACATTTACCTTGGCAGGATCTAAATCCAGCTCCCTAATAACGGCCAATGATTGAGAGGCAAAGGCTTCATTGAGCTCTATCAAATCGATATCATCTTTTTTCATTCCGGCCGCTTTTAAAGCTTTGGGAATAGCATCAACCGGACCAATACCCATAATGCGTGGCTCCACTCCTACTACTTGATAGTTTAGTAAACGAGCAATGGGCTTTAAGCCGAGTTCATTCATCATCTTCTCGCTCATCACCATCACAAAGGCAGCGCCATCACTCATTTGTGAGGAGTTACCAGCGGTTACCGACCCCTTGGCCGCAAATACTGGACGTAGCTTGGCCATCGACTCTACATTCGTTCCACGGCGTGGACCTTCATCTGTATCCACGGTATAAGATCGAACTTGACGTTTTTCATTCTCATCTAAGTAAACTTCTTCCACTTCGATGGGAACAATATCATCCTTAAAACGACCGCTATCTATCGCAGCCAAGGCGCGCATATGAGAGTTATACCCAAACTCATCTTGATCTTCTCGAGATACATTATACTTCTGCGCTACCGCTTCAGCCGTTAGGCCCATATTATTATAATAGTCGGCATGCTGCTTAGCTAATTCGTAGCTAGGCACCACCTTATATCCACCCATGGGCACATAGCTCATGCTCTCTACTCCACCGGCAATAATGCAATCGGCAATACCCGCATGAATCTTGGCAGAAGCCATTGCTATGGTTTCTAAGCCACTGGCACACCAACGGTTTACGGTTACCCCAGGAACCTTAACGGTATCTAATCCCATCAAAGAGATTAATCGACCCATATTCATTCCTTGCTCCGCCTCCGGCATGGCATTACCTACAATCACATCATCAATGCGATCTATATCCAGCTGTGGCATATCCTTCATAATCTCCTTAATTAGGGTCCCCGCCAAATTATCTGGACGGGTAAATCGAAACTTCCCTTTTGGAGCTTTACCTACGGCGGTACGTTTTGCGGCTACGATGTATGCGTTCATTTGAAATAATGTTATTGTTAGTTATACTTTTTGATTTGAGATGTGAGATATGAGAAATGAGACATCACTGGTTTTTAATGTTTCGTTGAAGGGAAAAAATCATCTTCTGCACCTCATCTAGTCCTTTATAAATTTGATCTAACTCTTCTGAAGCATCAAGAAAACCTAACCTTTGAGCAAGTAGTAGTTGAGTTTCCACTTCATTTATTGAACCATTGGTCATATCTAAAAATCTATTGAAGTCTTTATCTGTACCCCGACCTGCACCTTCAGAAATATTAGAAGGAATTGAAATAGCAGCTCTTCTCAATTGACTAGTCAAGCCAAATTGTTCCTCTTTTGGAAATTCTTTACTGATTAAATAAATCCTTTCCACTATCAGCATGGACTGCTGCCATATTTTTAGTTCTTTAAAGTTATGCATCTAAAAACAAGTCCAAATATTTAAGTGCCAAGTCGGTTCTCATCTCATATCTCACGTCTCACGTCTCTTGTCTTAAGGTTCTAGATTCTAAGTTCTAGGTTCTAAGCTCTAGGCTTTAATTCCTCAAGGGCTTCCCAGTCTTCAACATATGCTGAATTCGTTCCAAGGTTTTTTTCTCGGTGCATAAGCTTAGGAAGGCCTCGCGCTCTAAGTCGAGGAGATACTGCTCCGAAACCATTGTAGAGGCCGATAAATCTCCACCACACATTACATAGGCGAGTTTTTCTACCATTTTCTTCTCATGCTCGGTAATGTAACCACCCTCAAGCATGGTGTGGGCTCCAACGGTAAACATTCCTAGTCCTTGTCGACCTAAAACTTTAATATCGCGTTCTTTCACCGGCATGGTGTAGCCTGTTTCCGCTAAAGCGATGGCCTTTTCCTTGGCGTCGGCGATTAAACGATGACGGTTTAAAGAAATACCATCGCGACCTTCTACAAACAAGCCCATATTAAAGGCTTCTTTAGCCGATTTCGCTACTTGGGCCTGACCAATCATAAAGAGGTTTTCGCGATAAGCATTGGTTTCTACATCATCCTTAACGTAGCGCTGGGCTGCTCTGCGAGTTAGCTCCTTGGTTCCGCCTCCGCCAGGAATAACTCCTACACCGAATTCCACTAATCCGATATAAGTTTCGGCTGCGGCTTGTACGGCATCTGCGTGCAGCGATATTTCACAACCGCCACCTAAGGCCATTTGATGTGGAGCAACCACCACCGGAATGGAAGAGTATCGCACCCGCATCATAGTATCTTGGAAGTACTTAATGGCAAAATTGAGCTCATCCCATTCCTGCTCAATGGCCATCATAAAGATCATTCCCAAATTTGCTCCAACCGAGAAATTATCCCCCTGGTTGGAAATCACCACTCCACGGTATTCCTTCTCCGCTAGGTCGATTCCCTTATTAATTCCCGCTAGAACACCAGAACCTAAAGAATTCATTTTGGAGCGGAATTCTATATTAAGGATGCCATCGCCTAAATCTTCAATAGCACATTCTTTATTCTGCCAAATGGTTTTAGAAGGACGAATGTGATCTAATACAATAAAGCTATCACCGCCAGGTAAGGCCTGATATTCCTTCTTTTGAATATTGTAGAAATAACCCTGACCATCTTTTACAGTATAAAACGAATCATGACCAGCGGCCTTCATTTCCTTCACCCAATCAGCTAGTCCTAATCCTTCCGCTTCAATGAGCTTTATACCCTTATCGAAACCAATGGCATCCCAAATTTCGAAGGGACCATGTTTCCAACCAAAACCAGCACGCATGCCTTGGTCGATACGGAAAAGATCATCTGCAATTTCGGGAATGCGATTGGCCGCATAAGCCATTACACCTGCTACAGAGCGACGGTAAAACTCACCCGCTTTATCTTTTCCTCCTACCAGAACTTTCCAACGCTCGCGTACATCATCAATCGTTTTGGTTAGTTCTAGGGTGGCAAATTTGCTTTTCTTTTGGGGGGTATATTCGAGGCTATCCAAATCCAAAGAAAGGATCTCAGATTTACCGCCTTCACCTTTTACCTTTTTGTAAAAACCTTGTCCGGTTTTAGAGCCCAACCAATTGTTCTCCTGCATCTTTTGCAGGAAATCTGGTAATTGGAATTTCTCCTTTTCCTCATCATGAGGAACCGCTGTTGCCAAACCATTGGCTACGTGAATTAAGGTATCCAAGCCAACCACATCCGCGGTGCGGAAGGTGGCCGATTTAGGACGACCAATTAATGGACCAGTTAGTTTGTCGATATCCTCTACCGAAAGGCCCATTTCCTTCACCTTATGGAAAAGATCCATAATCGCGAAAATACCCACGCGATTGGCGATAAAGGCTGGTGTATCTTTACAAAGCACGGTGGTTTTCCCTAAAAAGCGATCACCATAATGCATGAAGAAATCTACCACCTCAGGATCAGTTTTCGGACTAGGAATAACCTCCAATAGCTCCAAATAACGTGGAGGGTTAAAGAAGTGAGTGCCTAAGAAATACTTTTGAAAATCTTCACTGCGACCTTCGGTCATTAAATGAATTGGAATACCCGAGGTATTGGAAGAAATGAAGGTGCCTGGCTTGCGATATTCTTCTACTCTTTCAAAGAGACTTTGCTTGATATCCAAACGCTCTACTACCACCTCGATAATCCAGTCGGTTTTGGCAATCTTATCTAAATCATCATCCAAATTACCGGTGCTAATGCGTGAAGCATAGGCTTTATCGAAAAGAGGTGCCGGATTCATTTTCACCGCTTTTGCCAGACTTTCGTTCACAATGCGGTTACGAACCTGTGGACTTTCTAAACTTAGTCCAGCCTTCTCTTCCTTTTCATTAAGCTCTCTAGGCACAATGTCGAGCAGTAATACGCGCACCCCGATATTGGCAAGGTGACAAGCAATTTGACTCCCCATAATTCCGGAGCCGATTACTGTGGCGTGCTGAATGGTTCTTTTCATAATTCCTTAAATCTTAGGTTGCATTTTATGTTCCTGAAGCATTTCCTCAATCCCCATAATCACCCTAAAAAAGGTGGCTAAGTCGGCCTCGGGAAAACGCTCCGCTACTTGCTGATTAAAATTAATTACGGCCGCTTTGGCATCTTTTCGTTTCTCTATCCCGAAAGGGGTAAGAAAAACCAGAACCGAGCGACCGTCGTTGGGATTAGGCCTTCTTTCGATAAGCCCTTTTTCCTGCATACTTTTTAGGATTCGCGATAAGCTTGTGGCCTCCATCCCCATTTTGGGACCAAGTGCTGTGCTGGGCGTTCCTGTTTCTTTATCTATATTGAGAAGTACATAGCCTGTGGCCATGGTAGCGCCATATCCGGCTGCTACTTCATTGTACATTTTGGCAATACTCTGCCAAGTACGTTTGATGTGAAAATCTACCGTTTCTTCGGGTTTCAAGGACTGCTGTTTTTGAAGCTGCGCTAAGATAGAAAAAATTATGCATGCATAGTAATTTCCTAAATCAAATGAGTTGTTAAAAAAATGGCAATCTCCTAAACCTAGGATAGCGGCGCTTTCTAATAAGCTTCCCACCTAAATTTGAAGGATGGCGATTAAAAATCACCCGTCAGGCTATTGCTACCGAAAATATTGATGATAGGTCTTAAATGATTCCTGAAGCTCCTTTACTAAAGCTTTTCCTTCCTCAGGCTTAGCAGTAGAAGACAAATCTTTCACTAAATCCAAATGCGGATGCAACCATTTATGGAGCTCATCATGACTCTCACCCTTCATGGTGCAGCTTTCAATTAATTTCTGATTATACTCCTTTAAATCAGAAGCTAAAGAATTATAATCTTCTTCGCCATTATCTAAAAAATACTGCAATCGTTCTTCTGCCTTAGCGATGGGCGCTTGCATCTCTGCATTTACAGCCCACTTCTCGCCGTCATTTAAATGAATGGCTTCCGATTTTTGAGTTTCATCCTGACTATTCCCGGGATTAGAACAAGCTGCTAGTCCAGCAAATAGCACCAAGGCCATAAAATTTCGTACTGTAATCATCTTATAAAAGGGTTTAATAATTTCTACTATTTAACTCAGTTCAAAACTGATACTACCATTCGATTCGCGCGCGCTGTCCCACACCCAAACCTTTAGTAAAACTAAGCTTAATACGAATGGCAAAGTAAGGCTTAGCTTTCGCTGATGGACCACCATCCTTCATATCTAAATACTCCGCCTCCAAGCTTTTAAACTCTACCTGGCCACTACTTTTTATCATTCGACCATCTTCTCCGATAAGCGATATCGACACTTCCTGGTCAAGTGCTAATTCCGACCAATGATCAGCGTTAACATACTGACTTAAATAAAGTATATCTGGATTCACCAATCTCATCAAGGGCTGTGCTTGAGCAACAAACTCTTCTTTATCAGCCATCAAATCACGAATAACCACTTTAAAAGGAGCTCTTAATATGGCTTGCTCAATTTGTCTATCAATCCGTTGTTGCTCAATTTCCAAGGCCCGCATATCCTTCATTAGCGCCTCGTTCTCTGCTTCTAGGTGGTATTGCAAAGCCAATAATTCCTCCTTAGCGTGTATAATCTTATAATTCAGCTGCTCCATTTCTTTAGGGCTAGCGGAACCTGACTTCAATTGATTTTGCTGATAATACAGATTCCCCAAGACTGCACGTTCCGGAGCCGTTTGCTGAGCCACCCCAATCATTCTTGCCTGACAGGCAAATATTTCCGCTTGTATTTTTTGCTTGCGCAGATGAAGGTCCGCGGTATCCATAACCATTAATACCGAATTGGAATCCACGCTTTCACCAAGCTTATACCGACATTCCTTAATCTGGGCATCAAAGGGAGCCGCTAGCCTAAAAACCTCTCCTTCTATAATACCCCATGTCAGATGCTCGGAGGAATTATTTTGACAAGAAATTAAAAATAGGGAACAGAAAATGGCACCGAAATAAAGGGATCTTTTCATCCTTCCTAAATAAAGGAAAATTAGCGTGAAAAGCTATTACATGAAATCGTGATCCTTAATTGGGGTCCGTCAAGAAATAGAAAAAGAAATTTGTTCCAATCTGGATTAAGAAGCCCAATCCACCTTTCGATACTGACTTGGTGTTTTACCGGTATCCTTTTTAAAGGCCACATTAAAATGCGATAAATTCTCAAAGCCACAACGGAAAGCTATTTCACTAATAGATAAGTCGGTTTCATTTAAAAACTGCTGTGCCTTTTTCAAGCGTAAATCCATCAATAATTTGGCTGGCGTTTGTCCGAACAATTCCTTGAATTTGATAAAAAACTTTGCCCGGCTCATGCAGGCCGTTCTAGCTAGTTCTTCCATACTCAAGCGACGATCTAAGTTTTGCAGCATATATTCTATTACTGCCGCCATTGGATTAGAAGAAGCAATTTTATGAGAGTCGGATAACATCAGCCCCCGAGCTTGAGTTTGCATTAAACGAATAAGCATTTCCCGAATGGTTAAATCCAGTAAGGCATCCTTCATTTTCGCCGTTTCATTCACACTTAAGTGCACCACTCTATTTAAGGCACTGGCCAATTCATCACCATTCATCAAGTGAAAAATCTTAGTGTCTAATTCCCAATCGCCGCAAGCATCGGGTCGCTTGTGCTGCTCATTTAAAAGATCTACGGTTTTGTGAATTAAGCTTTCGCTGATT
>CATMQD010000054.1 GCA_950073045.1 uncultured Flavobacteriales bacterium
TTTTTTCGATTAAAGCCAGCCTTGTCGGGGGCTCCCATCTTATCTACAATATTCTGAATAGAGCTGAGGGCTGCTTTATCGTCCTTTGCCTTATAATCGGTTACGCCCGAAATTTCGCAATGGGTAGTAGCACCACCTAAAGTTTCATTGTCGATATCCTCGCCAATAGCGGCTTTTACCAGATAAGAACCGGCCAAAAAGATAGAACCCGTTTTATCTACAATCATCGCTTCATCACTCATAATAGGCAAGTAGGCACCACCAGCTACGCAAGAGCCCATAATAGCCGCGATTTGTGAAATGCCTTTGGAGGATAGAATGGCATTATTGCGGAAAATGCGTCCAAAATGTTCTTTGTCGGGAAAGATTTCATCCTGCATAGGCAAATACACCCCGGCGCTATCTACCAAATAGATAATCGGAATGTGATTTTCCATAGCTAATTCCTGCGCCCGTAAATTTTTCTTTCCGGTAATTGGGAACCAAGCACCTGCTTTAACGGTCGCATCATTGGCTACCACAATAGTCATTCGCCCTTTGATATAGCCTAAAACCACTACCACACCGCCACTCGGGCAGCCGCCGTGGTCCTTATACATCTCGTAACCGGCAAAAGCACCAATTTCGATTTGTGGCTTTTTAGAATCTAAGAGGTAGCTAATACGTTCGCGGGCAGTTAATTTCCCTTGATCGTGTTGTTTAGCGATTTTCTTATCGCCACCACCTTTATGGATTTTAGATAATTTAGACTTTACTTCTGAAACTAAAAGCTTCAGGTGATCTTCGTTCTTATTAAATTCCAAGTTCATTAGTTTGCGCAGTTTTCTACGGTAAATACCGCTTTGAGAGAGAAATGTTGAGGAGAGTGAGGGTCGCTCTGTAATAGAGTAAACACATTTTGCTCATCTTGTTCACTAACAAAGATGATTTCGGGTAGGCCATCACCGCTAAGGTCGCCATACCAATATATTTCGGGAATACTACAGGTTCCGTAGTCACCAATAATTTCTTTTAAATCTTGTTCTACCGCTTCACTACCACTGCCTTTAATAGCTTTTAAGGTGTAATTCTCCACCTCCGGGCAGGGACCAGCTTTGGTAATGGCGCCGGTTGCGCTTAAACGCAGATTACTTTGGGCATCTAATAGCCATTCTTGGCCTGGAAATAATCGCTTACCCCTAGAGCCAATGGTAGTTAATACATCTGCTAAATTTACTTCTTGATAAGGGTAGGAGTTGTTGACGCCAAAAATGAATAAGCTACGTTCTTCCTCATCGGTAAGCAAGTCGAACTCCATGGCGCTGCCCGAGCTGGTTTTACTTAAGCTCACATTTAGGTTAAGCGGGCGAATTGCTAATTGTCCGGTTGGCTGAATTTCGCTATCCATATAAACCCCGTACCAATATAGCTTCAGCTTAATATCCTGAACATTACCGCAGTAATTATAGGTTTCCACTAAAAATTGGAAGTCATCGCCTTTAAAATAGGGATGTGGATTGGGTTTGGCTTCAGGTTTAGGACTTGTTTCACCTAATAAACTATCGCTTTCGGCAAGTACTTTTTTAGATGCCTCAACTAGGCTATCGCTGGAGAATTGTAATTGGAAGGGTTCTAGAAAACCATCAAAGGAATAGCCGGTTTTACCTTTATAGGCAAGCTTTCTCCAATGACCATCAATGCCGTCGAAACTTAGTTCGCCGTAAGTGCTATCGCTACAGTAATTAACTGTATCTCCTAAAGGAATTTTATCTAAGTAGCCAGAACCAGGGCTTTTACGGAGAATTAATCCACTAGGTGCAGTGGCGGTAGCCCAAGTTTTTTTGCAGTCTTGAGCCTGGAGCATGAGTCCTCCAAAAACGAAAATAAGTAGCGGGAGCAGGGAAACTTTTTTCTGAAACATGCGCGAAAATACAAATTAAAGCTGCTGCAGATAATCCCAGCTGGCGGGCCCTTCATTGAAAATCAGGTCTAAAACCGAAAGTTCTTTCTTAAATCCTGTTTTATGATCAAAAACTTGAGGGTAAGCAATACTTGGAGCGAGCTTCCTTTTTTTGGGATTAAAGTCCTCTCGATGGTCTGTTTCTTTAGCTTCTAAGTTCCAGCTTTCGCTGAGATGGATTTCTCCTTCGTAGCGCAACCACTTTAAAACTAATAAGCTGGATCGGAAATTCACTTCTACCAAAGAGTGCATCTCATCTTGGTAAAAACGTTCAAGCTCGGGAGCCAGGGCATCGAAAAAGGGACTGGCGCCATAGGTGGTTATTAGGGCTTGCCAATGTTTTTGTTGCCAATTTTCCTTTGCACTAATGCGGGTCTCTTTCATCAAACCTCTGCTATTATGGTCAATGGAAATATTAAGCATAAGCTCTCCATTCGGACTATCAATATAGCTGCGGTTGCGATAAGTCTGCTTGGTGAAACTATCGTATTGTTCCAGCACCACTTTAGGATAGGAGAGGAGGGCCGCATAATAGGAGATTGGCCCAAAATAGCAAAGGCTAAAGCGCCCGGTGTTCATTAGGCAGCCTTGGCTTTTTTCTTCTTACGCCAGCGGTTGAATGCAGTAATTCCCACTGCTACTACTACAAATGGCCAGAAGAAACTACGACGTTCACCATCACCACTTACGGTAGTGAAAACCCGATCGAATCGAATTTTATCCATGGTTTCCATCGCAAATTTGTCGAAGCTCATCCAAATGAAAACCGGCTTACCCACAATGTGGTCCTCGGGTACAAATCCCCAGAAACGACTGTCAAGAGAGTTATGGCGGTTATCACCCATCATCCAATAATAGTTTTGCTCGAAGGTATAGGAGTCTACAATTTCACCGTCAATCTCAAACTGGTGTTGATTGTTTTGAGCATTGGGACGGATTACTTTCAGCTCATGTCCTTCATAATCCTCAATAATCGCCTTATAAAGCTTGTAATTATTGATGGTTAACTGCACGGTGGTGTTTGCCGCAGGGATATTAATTGGACCATAATTGTCAAGAGTCCAGTTTTTACCAATGCCAGATGGTTCGCCATAGCCCATCATCCTGTTATTGGGGAAAACTTCACCATTTTGACGAGAGCGACCGTAGGCCCTTAAACTTCGCTCTAGATTTTTTACGGTATTTGGTAATATTTCGACGCGGTAAATAGTATCTATGCCAGGTACCTCTTGCTTGAATTTTTCAATTTCAGTATCGCTAATAGTTATTAGAAAATCAGGGTCAGTACCTTGTATATCACCAGACTCGGGTGGATTAATATCGTAATGTTCCTTTAAAAACCTGAAACTTGGAATATTTCCTGACTTAAATTTTACATGGTATTGGAATTGAGTATTGGCACGATTTGGCATCTCGCTTAGTTTACCATTAACGTAAATGTCCAGATTCTTTACCTGCAGTGTATCGCCTGGTAATCCCAAACATCGTTTTACATAATGGTCGCGTTTGTCTACCGGATACTCCAATTGCCGAGGGTAGTTAAATACCACCGGATCATTACGTTCTACATCCGAAATTTTTGGCAAACGTAGGTAGGGGAATTCTACTACATCGCTAAAAGCTTTTACTTCGGTAAAGGGAACTTTATTATGCATCAGCGGAAGCGAAAAGGGCGTCATTGGTAAACGACTACCATATTGTAGCTTACTTACAAAGAGGAAGTCGCCCACCATCATGGAGCGTTCCATAGAAGGAGTAGGGATGGTAAAGGCTTCGAAAGTGTAAGCTCGTATTAAAGTAGCGGCGATAATGGCAAATACAATGGAGGCAAAGCCTTCGCTGATATATTTTCGGATAATCTTAATATCGCGCTCTTGATACTTCAGAGTGCTGGTATAGCCTAAATAACCAAAGTATAAGCCAAGTGTAATAACACCAATCACCGTATTCTTAATATTGGCAATACGGTACATATGCAGCAGCTCGAAGAAGATCACCGCCATCATTACATTACCTACTACCGGAAGAACGGCCAGAATTACCCACCACCAAGGACGTTCAATCACCTTGGTCATGATGTAGATATTGTAAAATGGAACTAGTGCTTGCCAACTTTTATAGCCAGCGCCGGTAATGAATTTCAGGGCCAGAATTCCGTAATAAACTTGAAGAAGCGTAAGGAATATCAGCGTGAGGCCTATACTCATGATGGTAGATTTAATACGTCGCGCATGCTGTAAACGCCGGTCTTACCCTTTAGGTATTCGGCGGCAATTACAGCGCCTAGGGCAAAGCCTTCGCGACTGTGAGCGGTGTGTTTAATTTCAATATCGTCGATGGCACTTTTATAGCTTATGCTATGGGTGCCTGGTACTTCGTTTTCACGAATGGCTTCAATGGGGATTTCCTTGGAGTTTTGAATATCCTCCTTCAGTTGCCATTTTTTGTAAGCCGAGTTTTTTCCTAAAATGCCTTCTGCTAAAGTAATAGCGGTACCAGAAGGAGCGTCTTTTTTATGGATATGGTGAATTTCTTGCAATTCAGGACGGTAGGCTGGAAACCTTTCCATCATTTCGGCGAGGTAGCTGTTTAAGGCAAAAAAGAGATTTACTCCTAAACTGAAATTTGAAGCGTAAATCATCGCGCCTTTTTCATCTTCGCAAAGATCTAGAGCCTCATCGTAGCGATCGAGCCAGCCGGTGGTTCCCGTAACAATGGGAACTTTAGCTTTAAAACAGCTGCTAATATTTTCGAAGGCTGCTTCAGGTAAACTAAACTCAATTGCTACATCCGCTTTTTGGAGTTCATCGGTATTAATCCCTTCCGATCCAAAGCGGGCCACCACATCATGACCGCGATCAATAAGAATGGCTTCGATACTTCGGCCCATTTTACCATATCCGATTAGGGCTACTTTCAAGGATCTAAGTTTATTTTGAGACCGACTCCTAGAGCAGGTAAGCCATAGGTGCCTCCCACTTGAAAAAGGGTGGGTTTAAGCTGGAAGCTTAGGTCTTCATTTACATTATAATAATAAAGGTGAGCATCCACATGAGCATCCACCACATTTAAAGCCCAAATTACGGCACCAATAATAATGGAGAGGTCGCGGTAATCGCGGTAAATATTTTGCAATTCAATTAACTGGCGCTCATTGTAAATTGGAAATGGATCGGCTGTATTGCTGTCTATCTTATCTAAAAAGCCATTAAGGTATTTTCGATAGGACAGATGGTTTTCATAAGCCAAGTAACCACAATAGCCAATGCCAGCATATATAATGGGCATTTTCCAATATTTACCATTATAAGCTTGTCCTGCTCCTGGTAATAAAGTACTTAGCCAGGTGGCTTTGCTTACCGAGTGCATCTCGCTACTGTCTAAGGGAACAATAAGCTCGTCGCCCTCCTGAAACTTCAGCGAGTCTGGCTCTTCTTGGGCGCTAAGCTCTAAGGCCAGTAGACAGAGAATGATATGAAGGCTGTATTTAAAGATAAGGCTTAAGATTGGAGTTTCTCCAGAATTCGTTCTAGCTCGGCATCGCTACCAAAACTGATTGAGATTTTTCCTTTGCCACGTTTAGAGCGACTAAGGTCTACCTGAGTTTGTAAATTTTCACTTAAAGCTTCCCGAGCTTTATCGTACTCACGCGGCAGGGGAGTGCCAGTAGTTTTCCTTTGAATGCCCGTTTTTTCATTTTTCAGCTTACGAACGGCATCTTCTACCTGACGAACACTAAGTTCCTTCTTAATAGCCGCATGGTAGATATCTACCTGCTCGTCTTCATTAGTTACATTTATCAAAGCCCGGGCATGACCCATGCTAATCATCTTATCGCGCAAGCCCGCTTGAATTAAGGGCTGCAGTTTTAATAGTCGGAGGTAATTGGTAATGGTAGAACGCTTTTTCCCAACCCGCTCACTCATGGCTTCTTGGGTAAGTTGGCATTCGTCGATAAGACGTTGGTAGCTCAAGGCGATTTCGATGGGGTCTAGTTCCTCGCGCTGGATGTTTTCCACCAAGGCCATTTCCAGCACCTCTTGGTCATCTGCCAAACGAAGGTATGCGGGAATTGCTTCAAGACCAGCGATTTTAGCGGCCCGGAAACGACGTTCCCCCGAGATGATTTGAAACTTATCATCCGCAGTTCTGCGCACGGTAATAGGCTGAATAATTCCCAGTTCCTTGATGGATACTGCGAGTTCTTCCAATGCCTCTTGATCGAATATGGTACGTGGCTGATCGGGATTGGCTAAAATTTGATCCATCGGGATTTCTGCAATGGTACCTAATACCTTATCTGCGTTTTCATCCTTACCGGAGCTAATATTGCCATTATCATTTAAAAGAGCGGCTAGGCCCTTGCCCATTGCCTTACGTTTCGGTGTCGCCATTAAATTTTAATCTTTGATCATCCTTTAGGCATCCGCCTCGATGGTCTCATTTTTCTCCAAAAATTCGCGGGCCAAATTTAAGTAATTCTCCGCGCCATTGCTGGATGCATCGTACATGATAATCGTTTCGCCGTAGCTGGGTGCCTCACTCAAACGTACATTCCTCTGAATTATGGTATTAAACACCATTTTATTGAAATGAGTTTTTACTTCTTCCACCACTTGATTGCTTAATCGTAAGCGAGAATCGTACATGGTGAGTAGCAATCCTTCGATGTCTAAATCGGGATTGTGAATATTTTGCACACTCTTGATCGTATTGAGGAGCTTACCTAATCCTTCTAACGCGAAGTACTCACATTGAATAGGAATGATAACGCTATCGGCAGCAGTAAGGGCGTTTAAGGTGATGAGACCTAAGGATGGAGCACAGTCAATTAAAATATAATCGTACTGATCTTTAACTTCTGCCAAAGACTTTTTGAGCATGTGCTCACGGTTCTCCTTATCCACCAATTCAATTTCTACCGCTACCAAGTCGATTTGGGCTGGAATGATATCTAGGTTAGGATTCTTGGTTTTCACCACTGCCTCGCTGGCTTTAATTTCATGCTCCAACACTTGATAGGTTCCGATTTTAATTTCATCGGGATCTAAACCAAGGGCCGAGGTGGAATTTGCCTGTGGATCGGCATCGATAATCAAAACTTTCTTTTCTAAAACCCCAAGACTTGCGGATAAATTCACTGCCGTTGTGGTTTTTCCTACGCCACCTTTTTGGTTGGCAATAGCTACAATCTTTCCCATCTCAATATTATTTTGATCTTTTTCCTGTGTTTGGTGTTCCTATTTTCGCAAAACTTTGCAAAAGCTGGATGCCGGTTTTTCGGCTGCCTAAAATACAAATCTAAATAATCCTCTATCCGCGAAATCGGATATCAAATAGTTTTTTTACAAACATGATCACCGTTATATGTGGGACTCACCGTCCTAAAAATACCACCCAAAAAATAGTCGATAAATACTGCGAATTACTCCGCGAAGCGGGAGCTGATGTAAAGCTCTTTCAGCTGCAGGAACTTCCGCCCGATTTCGTGGTGAGCGATAGCTTTGGGGAGCGTAGTGAGCAAACCGAATTAATAATTCACGAAAAACTAGTGCCGGCAGAAAAGCTGGTTATTATCAGTCCAGAATACAATGGTAGCTACCCTGGCGTGCTTAAAGCCTTTATGGATGGAGTAAACCCAAGAATGTGGAAGGGGAAGAAAGTGGCCTTAGTAGGAGTAGCTTCTGGCCGAGCGGGTAACCTAAGAGGGATGGATCATTTAACCCATGTGCTTCATTATTTAAGAATGGAAGTGTTTTCCAATAAGATTCCGATCTCCAAGGTAGATGGTCTTTTAAATGAAGCCGGCGAGCTGAGCGATGCGGATACTTTAAAAGTGCTGAAAAATCAAATTGAGGAGTTCCTGAAATTCTAAGACCTAAAAAAAAGCCCTTCAACAAGAGGGCTTTTTTGTTTAATTCTATTGGTCTAATGTTTAGATGTCTTCAAAGGATACGTCGGTGTATTCTTTGGGTTGGTGACTTTCTTCCCTTTCCATATCGGTGTTTTCCTCAAGATCAATGGCATCTTGATGTTTTTTGTGGAAGTCTGGTTCATGGCGGTCGGAAATTACTTCTTCGCCGCGTTTGTCGATAATGTAGTCGGTTGCTTCATTTAGCATTTCACTGAAAGCCTCAAAATCTTCTTTGTAGAGATAAATCTTGTGTTTCTTGTAAAATACATTTCCATTCTCTGCCGTGTGCTTCTTACTCTCGGTGATGGTAAGGTAATAGTCGTCGGCCTTGGTTGCACGAACATCAAAGAAGTAGGTTCTGCGTCCTGCTCTTAAAACCTTTGAATGGATTTCCTCCTGCCCGTTTTTTCCGTGATCACTCATTACATTTCTGGTTTGTTGAGCAAAGCTAAAAAAATATGCTATTCTGTTTAAGACTTTTGGAAATCGTCTATCCTCGGGCTAATCAGTGGTTTAGCTAGCAGTGCTGCCTTCTTCTAAAAGTTGCTGCTCATACATTTGTTGGTAATATCCACCCACCTTCATTAGTTCATCGTGATTACCTTCTTCAATCACCCGGCCTTCTTCGAGAACCAAAATGTGATCAGCGTTTTTAACGGAAGACACGCGGTGACTAATAATCAAACTGGTGCTTTGGTCGATGAGCTTTTTAAGATTAGTTAAGATGGCTTCCTCAGTTTCAGTATCTACGGCAGATAAGCAGTCGTCAAAAATTAAAAGCGGTGGGGCTTTAATAATAGCACGAGCAATGCTCACCCTCTGTTTTTGTCCGCCACTTAAAGTTACGCCGCGTTCACCAACTTTAGTTTTATAGCCTTCTGGGAAGTCGATAATATTTTCGTGGACATGGGCATTTTTGGCGGCCTCTATAATTTGTTCTTGGTTGGCATTATTGATACCAAAGGCAATGTTCTCGCCGATATTACTGGAGAATAAAAAGGCTTCTTGTGGCACATAACCGATATTCCGTCGCAATTCATCAAGGTTTACCTTTTGGATGTTTTGCTGATCAATTAGCACTTCACCCTCATCGGCATCGTAAAGCCTACCAATTAAATTGGCCACGGTACTTTTTCCACTACCAGTTCGCCCCACTATAGCTAGCGATTTTCCGGCCTCCAACTTAAAGTTGAGGTGATCCAGGGCCTTAATACCCGTATCGGGATAAGTAAAGCTCACATCTCGGAACTCGATATTTCCCCTAAAATCTAGTTTTTCTTGCGAAGGATTATAAATCTCTGGCTCCACATGCAGGAACTCATTAATACGCTCCTGGCTAGCAGCGGCACGTTGCACCAAGGAGGTTACCCATCCAATAGAAGCTACAGGCCAAGTAAGCATATTTACATAGATGATGAACTGTGCAATTACCCCAGTTTTAATGGTCCCAGCAATGGTTTCCTGTCCACCAATATAAACCGTTAAAATGGTGGAAAGCCCAATCAATAAGATCATTAAAGGAAAGAAGAGGGCATTAATGCGGAAGAGTTCTTTGTTGCGATTAAAATAATGATTGGCTTCTTCATTAAAATCTTGCAGCGACTTTTCTTCTCTTACATAAGCCTTAAGAACCCGAATTCCTGAAAAGGTCTCTTGCACAAAAGAGCTAATCGCTGAAAGCTGCCTTTGTACCTGCTCACTTTTAATATTGATTTTCCGACTCACATAATAGATGGACGCTGCTAAAAGTGGGAGGGGAGCCAAAACGTATAAGGTTAAGCGCGGACTCCAGTAAAACATGATTGGAATAATGAGAATCAAGTTCATGCTTACATTCATGGTATACATGATTGCTGGACCAACGTACATTCGCACTCGACTCACATCCTCACTAATACGGTTCATTAAATCGCCGGTGCGGTTTCGCTTGTAAAATGCCAAGGATAGTCTTTGGTATTGATCGAAAATGGCATTTTTCATATCGTACTCAATATGTCGGCTAACTACAATAATAGTTTGGCGCATAAAAAACATAAAGAGCCCCTTCAGTAAGCTAGAAGCGATGATGATTACTCCATAGAGAATCAGTTTATTACGGAGGTCGGTATAGTCGAAATTAGGGTCGTCTTTATAGGCCGTAATTGCATTCTCTACAATATTAAAACTCTCCCGCACCAATTCTGCCGGAAGGATACCAAATACCACGGAGATAGCTACAAAGAATAGACCTGCGAGCAGTTTCCAGCGGTACTTGTAGAAATATTTGTTTAGGGTAAGAAGGGACTTCATTCCAATTGTTTCCTCAAAAAATTAGCCTAATTTCGCGCTCGAATTGGCGGAAGCAAAGGTAGAAATCTAGACCTATGTCAAACCCTATTTCTCATAGCATTTGAAAATGAGCGATCTTAAACTTACTGATTCGGCCGTGGTCGATGGGGCGGTATTCGCCTCAACATCTTTTAAAGACCATGAGCAAGTGGTATTCTGCAACGATGCAGAAACCGGACTAAAAGCAATTATTGGTATTCATAATACCGTATTGGGCCCAGCCTTGGGAGGTACCCGTATGTGGAATTACGACAATGAAGCGGATGCTATTCGCGATGTATTGCGTTTATCTCGCGGAATGACCTTTAAGGCCTCCATCTCTGGCTTAAATCTCGGCGGTGGAAAAGCGGTTATCATCGGCGACAGCCGCAAGGATAAAACCGATGCCCTAATGCAAAAATTTGGCGAATATGTTAACTCCCTTTCGGGAAGATATATTACCGCTGAAGATGTTGGTATTACTACCCACGACATGGAAATGGTGAAGCTAAAAACCGACCATGTAACAGGAGTACCGGTAGAAATGGGAGGTAGTGGAGATCCTTCTCCGGTAACCGCCTATGGTGTGTTTATGGGTATGAAAGCCGCGGCCCATTACAAGTTTGGCTCTGATAATTTAGGAGGCAAAAAGGTGATGGTGCAAGGAATTGGTCACGTAGGTGAAACCTTGGTTAAACACCTTACTGAGGCTGGTGCCGAAGTGATGATCAATGATATCCACATGGATCGTATGGAGGAAGTAGCAGCGAAATATCAAGCTACAATTCATAGCGGTGATGTGTTTGATGCAGAGTTTGATATTTATGCACCTTGCGCCTTAGGGGCAACGGTAAATCCGCATACTATCGACCGTTTATCGGCCACCGTAATTGCTGGTGCGGCAAACAATCAATTAGCCGATGAGTGGCGTGATGGCGCTACCTTAAAGGAGAAAGGCATTTTATATGCTCCGGATTTCTTGATTAATGCAGGCGGATTGATTAATGTATATTCCGAAATTGCAAAATACGATCGTGAAGAATCTTTACGTCGTACCGAAAATATTTACCATACTACCTTGGAAATCTTCCGTAAGGCTGAAGTAGAAAATATCACTACTCATGAAGCAGCTTTAAAGATTGCCGAGGCTCGTATTATTCAGACAAAAGCACAGCAGAACTAAGTATGCTCACGCGCAGACATTTAAGGATTAAGGTTTTTCAGGCATTATATGCTTATGAGTACGACCCGGGAAAAGGACTAATTAAGGCGGAAAAGCAATTGCGCCAGTCCATTGAAGAGATTAACCGCTTGTACTTATTCGACCTAGCCGCTCTAGTATTAATTCACCGTTTTGCCAAAGAGCGAATCGAGTTAAACCGACAAAAGAAACTTCCTACCCAGGAAGACTTGAGTCCTAATTTGCGCTTTGCGGAAAATCGTTTCTTGGTTTGGTTGGCGCAAAATCCTCGATTTAAAGTATCTCTGGAAACGGAGGTAATTAAATTTGGCGACGAGAAGGAGCTTATTCGTAAGGCCTTTCGGGAGATTTTGGAGGATGAACGCTTCCAAGATTATATGAATGCCGACCGTAATGATTTAAAAGAAGATCGCAAGATCATCAAATACATTTACGCTACTTATCTAGCGGCCAATGAAGACCTTCATGAGGTTTACGAGGCCCGCAATATGCACTGGTCGGATGACTTAGATGCCGCCCAAGCTATGGTGGTGAAAACCATTACTAGTTTTGATGAAAAGCGTGAACAAGAAGGGGGCTTAGTGCCTTTAATTAAGAGTCAAGATGATTTAGATTTTGCCATGAAACTCTTCCGTTTAAGCGTAAACGAAGGAGAAAAGTGGGAAAAGCGTATTCTTGAAAAAGCAGAACATTGGGAAGGAGATCGCATTGCGGTGATTGATCAACTCCTAATGAAACTGGCTTTAGTGGAATTAGTGACCTTCAATCAAATTCCGGTTAAGGTTACTTTAAACGAATACATTGAGTTGGCCAAGCAATATAGCACCAAGCGCAGTGGCCAATTTGTAAATGGAATTTTAGATAAGTTACAGCAAGAAATGACCAAGTCTGGAGAAATCCGGAAGATCGGTCGGGGATTGCTCTAATACAGATAAAGACCTAATATTGCCAATAGGAAATAGATCCAAAATGACAAGAAAACTCCTTTTCTCTGCAACTTTGGCTGTAGCATTTTTAGGTACAGCTTGTAATAATGCAGCTAGTAAGATTAAGAGCGATAGTTCTGAAAGCAGTGCTACTCCAGCCACCGACAGAACTTCTCAGAACACTCAGGCTGCCAATCAAAATCAACAGTCTATCACCACCACGGTTGACCCTAATGCCAAGTTACCTAAGTTTAGCTTTACTAAAGAAAGTCATGACTTTGGTACCATCGAAGAAGGTACAATCGCCAAGTACGATTTCGAATTCACCAATGAAGGTGAGGCGCCATTAATTATTTCGAGTGCCTCTGGTAGTTGTGGATGTACCGTTCCACAATGGCCACGCGAACCAATTGCTCCAGGTGAAACCGGAAAAATCCACGTAGAGTTTAACTCTAATGGTCGTACCGGAAACCAAAGCAAAACGGTTACCCTTAACGCGAACACGGTTCCGAATAAGCGTATCCTTCGCATTAGTGCTTTGGTAAATCCTAAGCCAAAAACAGAGCAAGAACAGCAAGGTTAATGACTATGATGACCACATTTTTCCTTCAAGCTGGAGGAGCCGCCGGAGGTAGCATGAACTTAATCATGTTCGGCCTTTTAATCGTAGTGATGTATTTGTTCTTCTTTCGTCCGCAAATGAAGCGCCAGAAGGAAGAGCGTAAATTCCAAGAAGAAGGTATTCAGAAGGGAATGCGCATCGTTACTACCGCAGGTATTCATGGTAAAATTTTGGAGGTTGGGGAGAAAACCCTAATCATTGAAAGCGAAAATACCCGCTTAAAAATTGACCGTGCCGCGGTTAATAAGGAAGCCAGCTCCCAGTATCTTCCCAAAGAAGAGAAGGATAGCAAGGATAAAAAAGACAAGAAGGAAGAGACTAAATAGGCTCTTTATAAATTCTTTAGAACCCCGATTTTTTGATCGGGGTTTTTTTATGCTTTATTGTATCTTCCAATTCTCATGAAACGTCCCTCACAAAAAGCCCTTCAGCAGAAAATAAAAGGTTTCTTTGGCGATGGCCGAAACCGAATTCGCCTTCTTTTTATAGGCCTATCCTTAATTTTATGGTTCCTCATTAAGCTCTCCAAAACGGGCTACGTAAGCAGTGCAAATTTCACTATCGACTATAGCGATTTACCCAACGGATTGGTTTTTACGGAAAAGCCACCAAATTCCCTGAAAATTAAATTACAGGGTAGTGGTTATAGTCTGTTGAAATACTCTTGGTTTAATTACCGCGATTTAGACATTGACCTTAATTCACTAGAGGGTAATCGCAAGGGAGAAACATTCTGGACCAGTGCCTCCGCACAGAATTATTTGGAAGCCCAAATAAATGATGAAGATACCCGTATCTTAAGTATTGAACCAGATACTATATTCTTTGCAATCAGTAAGTTAATTACTAAAAGTTTGCCGGTAGAAGTGATCTATAAGCCGGCTTTTGATACTACCGCTTTTACACTCTATGGAGCACCTAAACCTGAGTTCGACTCGGTGTTGGTTGAGGCGCCGGTGGAGATTTTGGCGAAATTAAAAAGCATCAAAACGCAAGTGCTCAATATCCAAGATCCCGCCGATACTCTCGTACTTAGCGCACTTTTAGAAAAACCAGATTTGCCTCATTTAAACTTGCAGCAGAGCGAAATGAATGTGCGTTTTGAGTTCTCGCCGCTTACTGAAGGACAAATGCAAGTTCCAATAACCCTTATAAATGTTCCCGACAGCGTGAACTTAGAACTTTTCCCTTCTCAAACGGAAGTTTTATTTCGCTGTGCTTTGAGAGATTATAAAGAAATCCGCGCAGATGAGTTCCGCGTTTATGTAGATTATAAAGAGTTGATTGCTCGACCCAATAGTCGCTTCTTATCACTGAAATCTGAAAACCCTCCCTCTCAAGTTTTAAATCTGCAAATGCAACCCAAAAGGGTAGAATATCTCTTAAGTCGCTTATGATTGTTGGATTAACCGGAGGAATAGGAAGCGGCAAAACCACCGTAGCCCAAATTTTTAAAAGTCTGGGAATTCCGGTCTTTGTGGCGGATGAAGAATCTAAAAAATTGCTAGATAGCGATTTAGAACTTCAAAATCAGCTAAAGGATTTATTGGGAGAGGATTTAGTGAAGGATGGAAAGGTGGACCGTCCTTATATGGCTTCTCTTATTTTTAATGATGCCGATTTATTGCAGAAAGCTAATGCGCTGATTCATCCTGCAGTCGGTCGCGCTTTTAAAGCTTGGCATCAAAATCAATCCGCCCCTTATGTTATTCGTGAGGCGGCCATTTTATTTGAAAGTGGCAGCCATCAAGATTGTAATGCGATTGTGGTGGTAAGCGCTCCGGAGGAGCTTCGATTGCAGAGAGTTATGAAGCGATCGGGAGAAACTGAAGAGCAGGTAAAAAGCCGAATGAACAAACAATGGCCTCAAATTAAGAAGGAAGCCTTGGCAGATTATCTTATCTTTAATGATCATCGGGAAATGCTTATTCCGCAAGTATTAAAAGTCCATGAAAGTCTTATCCATACCGCAAACACAGGCGGCTGATCAATATACCATTAAACACGAGCCGATAAGCTCAGTAAACTTAATGGAAAGGGCTGCACAAGCGGTTTTTAATTGGATATCGGCCAAATTTAAATCCGACCGGCCCATTTACATTTTTTGTGGTAAAGGCAATAATGGTGGCGATGGATTGGCAATTGCTAGATTACTTTTTGAGGCTGGCCACGGTACTCAACTAGGCTATTGGTCAGAAGAAGGGAGTGCAGACTATAATTACAATTGGCAGCGATTACCTAAAGAAATTAAGCGGGTCAATCTTAGTGAGGATTGGGATTGGCAGCAGGATTTGAATCAGGGCCTTATTATAGATGCCCTTTTTGGCTCTGGACTAAATCGACCACTTGAAGGAAAGTATCGCCAGTTAATAGAAGTGCTCAATGCATCGAAAGCCCATAAAGTAGCTGTTGATATTGCCAGTGGTTTGTTTGGGGATAGGATTTTGGATTTAGCTCCCGATCAGGTTTTTAAGGCAGATTATACGCTTAGCTTTCAATATCCCAAATACAGCCTTTTGCATCCTTATACAGCCCATCTTTCGGGACAAACGGAGATATTGGACATTGGTTTAGATGCATCTTTTATCGAAAGGGCAGAGAGTAGTCACTTTTATCATACCGCTTTCGAGATTAAAGAAATTCTGCGCCCTCGTAATAAGCATACTTACAAAGGAAATTATGGTAAAGCTTGGTTTTTAGCAGGTAGCCCAGAGACAATGGGAGCGGCATTAATTGCTGCAGAATCTGCCTTGCGTTGCGGCTTAGGCTTATTAAAAGTTAATGTTCCCGAGCAAAGCTTTACTGCTTTTAATAGCAAGTTACCAGAAGCCATGCTCGAAGCCCGTGATTTGAGTAGGAATAAATCTTGGGAAGAATACCAATCGGTGCTTGCTGGTCCGGGATTAGGGAAAAGTGAAGCGGCAAAGGAGATGTTAGACTTGCTAATTAAAAAGTTTAAAGG
>CATMQD010000055.1 GCA_950073045.1 uncultured Flavobacteriales bacterium
CCCCTACCCGGCGGACTTCCTCAAAATGTTAAAAGACTTCGAAGGCGATAACCTGATAACGCCCTAAGCCACTAGCCCAGCCAGACGCAGAAAGTTTACCAGCAAGCGCGGGCAGGCAGTATGCCGCTGCTTTCGCAAATGCCCATGTAGGCTTTGTCTTTGGAGGGATTCAGTCTAACCAATTTTTAAACGATTTATGGACTTATAATCCTAATCAGGATCAATGGGACAGCTTAAGTCCCCTGCCAGCCAGCGGTCGCAGTGGTTCGGTTGCATTTCGATTGGGAGATACCGCTTATATTATTGGTGGTCGAGACTCCCTAAATTCCGCTTTAAGAGAAGTATGGGCTTATTCCATTTCTGGTGATAGCTGGCAGCAAAAAAACGATCTTCCCATTCCGCTTTGGAGGGCTTCGGCTACCGTTTTAAACGATACCGCCTGGCTCATTTTTGGAAGAGATAGCGCCAATAGTTTTCGAGATGAGCTTTATTACTACCAGCCTTCTAATGATCAGTGGATCTTAAAAAACAAATTTCCTGGCCTCGGTCGTAGCCATGCTAATTTGTTAGCCGATCAAGATCATCTTTATCTGTCTTTTGGCCAGGATAGCCTAGGTCAAGTTTATAATGATTTATGGCAGTTTAGTCCAGCTGAGAATCTGTGGAGCTCAATCAGCAATATAAACGCCAATCCCCGTAAAGGCTCCATGGCTATTTCCTATCAATCCAAGCTTTATTTCTGCACGGGTATCGATCAAAATAGCAATAGACTA
Organism: uncultured Flavobacteriales bacterium; assembly: GCA_950073045.1. Classification (GTDB taxonomy): domain Bacteria; phylum Bacteroidota; class Bacteroidia; order Flavobacteriales; family Schleiferiaceae; genus Croceimicrobium. Next base: position 774 of record CATMQD010000055.1, read on the forward strand.
AAGGAATTTTGGAAATTTAGTTTAGCCATTAATTTAAACGAGTTTGAAGGAAAAACAGAGAAAGAACTGCTAGGAATCTACGATCTCTATGGCCGAGAAGTTCATCAGCCGAAAGGCGAATTTGTAATATTCCTTTACAGTGATGGCAATAGCGAAAAATGTTGGATTGCTGAATAAATCCTTACCATATTTTGGCAATTGTATTAAATTCTGGCTTTTTCCGATTATTCTGTTTATGCGCTTATCTACCACCTGCATCTCTTGCCATAAAAGCTTTAAAGTAAAAGCTCGTGCTCGAACCCGACCTGATCTTCAAATGAAAAAAGGCGATTATTTAAAACTTAGCTGTCCTAATTGTGCACGCCAACAAGAAAAGCATGTGAATGATATTCAGACCGGGCTTAGCCCATTACTTATCATTATTGGAATATTGGCTGGAATTCTAAGTTGCATATTCCTATGGGAAATGGGCTTTATAAGTACTTTAAGCATCATAATACCAATCATAATTTGGCAACAAGACACTATCCTTTGTCGAGCCTTCAATAATTACCGAGTGCTTCGTAAATAGTGCTTCAGCGCTAAGCTAATTCACTCTTTAAGAATATTTTAAGCTTCTACTGATACGCAATGGAAATTTAGTCCGTTTGCCTTCCGTACTAATTAACCAATTTACAGCATGAAGAACCTCCTGTCCTTATTCAGCTTGGGCCTTATCTTTCTATTGTCCAACTGCCAGAATCCTAGCCCCCAAGAAACCAAGCAAAACAAATTAGCCCTCAATAATTCCCCAGAAGAAGTCGCAGCTCCGAATCCCTCGGAAACCAATTTTGAGATAATGATGGACCATCAGCTTTATTTTACCGGAGCTGACAATCGTGAGGTTTATTTCATGGCCCGCATTAAAGGAGGTGCCGATACTGTGGAACGTGATCGTCCGCCTTTAAACATCTCCTTAGTTCTCGATCGCAGTGGCTCTATGGAATCTGAGCGAAAGCTCGAAAAAGCCAAAGAAGCCGTATTAATGGTGCTTAATCACCTTAAAGGTGAAGATCAATATTCGTTAGTTAGCTATGATCATATGGTGACCGTAGATCAGCCTTCTGGGAAAATTCAAAACAAATCTGCGGTTCAGGCAAAGATTAAGGCAATCCGCTCTGGTGGGTCCACCAATCTAAGTGGAGGAATGCTAGAAGGATACAATCAGGTTAAAAACACCAAGATTGAAAAAGCAGTAAATCGGGTTCTACTTTTAAGCGATGGATTGGCCAATCAAGGGATTACGGAGCCTTCAGAATTGCAAAAAATTGTACAGTCTAAATTCGACCAAGAAAGTATGGCCATTTCCACTTTCGGGGTCGGCTCTGATTTTAATGAAGACCTGATGACCAATTTAGCCGAATATGGTCGCGGTAATTATTATTTCATTGATTCTCCAGATGACATTCCCGCAATTTTTAAAAAGGAATTAGATGGACTTTTATCGGTGGTGGCGCAGAATACTCAGTTAACAATCAATTTCCCCAATAACCAGCTGGAGCTTGAAAAGGTATATGGTTATGAAGCCAGCATAAATGACAATGAGATTAGAATCCCTTTTAATGATGTTTTTGCCGAAGAAGAAAAAGTGGTTTTAGTAAAATTCCGCTTAAAGGACGACATCAGCGGAAGCTTAAACTTTAAAGGGCAATTACAGTACGATGATGTGCTTAATGGCTATACCCGAAAAGAAGAGATTTTAGAATTGGAGATGAAAGCCACTAGCGATAAAGTGGCCTATGAAGAAAGTGCCAATAAAGAAGTGCTGAAAAATATTGTGGCCTTTACTGCGGTTCAAAATGTGGAGCAAGTGGCCTTGCTTATCGATCAAGGAAAATACGATGAAGCCCGGGCTTTAATGCAAGAGAATATTCAGTTTATGGAGAGCAATCCGCTTTACGATATAAGCTTAGATAGCACCCTAAGCAAGCAGTTGATCGATTATAAAGATTATTCCGAAAGTTTGGAAGATGTAGAAGTGATGGAAGCCGCCGAACGCAGCTCCATGCAGAAAGCTAATAAGATGAAGAATTACGAGTATGAGAAGAAGAAGCGGAAGTGATTTTTTTATTTAGCACTTGGTAAAGACTGGATTTTGCCTCCAATTATTTAGTGGCAATACTGCCCCTGGTCTCTACTAGCTCACCGTCGGATTTTGGCAATGTAATGATGTTGGAATACACTCGAGTACCATCCATCAACACCAAAACCACTCGATAGGAAATATCGCTGGATTTAGAGAACTCCTCATAATTGTAAGTCGTACTAAAATGCTGGTAACCTTGGGCTTTCGTGCTATGGATCGGTTCAAAATCCGCATTGCCATCCAGCGCTTTTTCGAGCACAAAATAACTCGTATTTATCTCCCGATTTAGGTCCCATTGCAAATCCAGAGAATGCTCTCCGTAGGTCATGGTTAAAACTGGAGAGTTTGCATTTACTTGAGCCTTTAAGCTAAGGCTAGCGGCAATAAATAGGAGGTTTAAAGCTAAATTTTTCATAGTGTAATTTCTTGGGCTTAAACAACTATTACAAAGGTGCTTTGCCAAGCCAATTTCGAGTTCACCAGCTTTAGCCAATTTTTCTCCCCGAATTCAGGGATGCGCTAATGAAAACCTATTCCTCGTTTTTGCCCTTTACTAAATACCACATTAAGCTATCTTTAAACAAAATCGATACATGGCTTTCGACGAACAATTAGGAGAAGGAATTCGCATTTTATTAAACCAAAAGGGAGTTCACTTTTCGGAAAAGAAAATGATGGGCGGCCTTTGTTTTATGGTAGATGATAAAATGCTCGCCGGTATTGTGCGCAATGACTTGATGGCACGCGTGGGACCAGATCAATATTCCAAAGCTTTAAAAAGAGAAGGTGCCAAAGAAATGAATTTCACGGGCCGTAGTATGAAAGGTTTCGTTTTTGTAGAACCAGAAGGCATTGACATGGAAGCGGATTTAGAACAGTGGATCGACGATTGCCTAAGCTATAATCCCGAAGCTAAATCTTCTAAGAAAAAAGTATAAGGGATGCAACGCTAGCCATCTCTTTAGGTGTCAGCCTAGTATAAATCATCTACCATGCTAGCGATCTTAAAGGAATCTTACGGCGGTCCTGAAGTATTGAAATTGGGAGAAGCACCCAAACCGCAGCCCCAAAAAAACCAGATCTTAATTAAAGTAATGGCCAATTCTGCAAATCCTGCCGACTGGCATATAATGCGGGGAAAGCCCTATTTCGCTCGATTTAGCTTTGGCCTATTTAAACCTAAAGACCCAATCCTCGGCTCTGATTTTGCAGGTATTGTAGAAGAAGTAGGTTCGGAGGTTAAATCATTTAAAATTGGGGACCGTGTTTTTGGGGAGAATTTAGGAGGTGCTTTTGCCGAATACTGCTTAGCTACCGAGAATATCATTGCCAAAATTCCAGCATCGCAAAGCTTTGAAAGCATGGCGGCCCTGCCAATAGCTGGCTTAACTGCTTACCAAGCATTATTAGAACACGGAAATTTAAAGCCCGGTGAAAAGGTTTTAATCAATGGTGCCTCAGGTGGAGTTGGACATTTTGCCATTCAAATTGCTAAGGCCCACGGAGCCGTGGTGAGCGCTATCTGCTCCAGTCGTAATAAGGATTTTGTAAAAAGCTTGGGAGCTGATAAAGTTATTCCCTACAACGAAGTGGACCTTTCCAAGTATAGCAAGCAACACGATCTTCTGCTAGACTGCTACGGTAATCTTAGTCATGCCGATTTTAAAAAATTAAGTAAGCGTGGGGTTATTATTGGCTTAACCACTATGGGCCGAATGACAAAATTATTGCTAAGCAATGCCTTAAGTAAGTACCCTTTAAAGCAATTTACTGCCGAGGCCAAGCATTCCGATCTTAAAGCATTGGCCGAATTAATTGATAAAGGCAAAATCAAAACTCATATTCATCAGATTTATCCTTATTCCGAAATCCCAGAAGCCATTGCTTTTATAGAGAAAATGCATACTCCCGGTAAAGTGGTAATGCGCTGGGAACAATAATTACCTTTGCCACAAATTCTGTGCATGGCGAAGAAAAAAGGCAATTCCCTCGAAGATTTAGGTTCCATGGTTTTCTCCACGGGCAATAGTGGTTTCCAAGGTTTTGATGAAGAAGAGGAACAAGAAGAACTCTCCCCAGAAGATCAGCTTTTAGAGGTTCATCTTGAAAAGAAAGGTCGCGGTGGGAAAACAGCGGTAATTGTGAAAGGTTTTGAAGGATCTGAAGAGGCCCTAAAAGATTTAGCTAAAGGCTTAAAGTCTCACTGCGCTACCGGTGGATCGGTTAAGGACTGGGAAATTATTATTCAAGGAGACTTACGTCAGAAAGTTTTAGACTATCTGCAAAAGCAGGGCTATAAAACTAAGCGAGTAGGCGCTTAAACCGATTTTTTTAACTGGCTAATTAGTACGCCTCGATAGGCCCAAGGAATAAGTATCATTGCAAAAATTCCGAGGTAAAAAAGGATTGATTCTTCATTCACCATCGACTGCCAAAAAAGCCAAGCCCCAGCAGCTGATAAAAGCGCAATAAACCCAAAGGCATAAATTAAGGCCGTGCTCTGCTGAGCTTTTAAATCGTTTTGCTCCTCCTCCCCTTTTATTTGCATGGGCGTGGTTTCCGTAAAAAGGCAACGGTAGTATTTTGGGAATGGTCGTTCCTTTAAACTTAGCCTTTCGGCTGATAGAAAATAGGCCTTACGATGCTCTTTGAGATCAAACCAAGTTTCGGCATCGGTGCCAAACAAACCACCACAATGCAATTGGTAACGCCCGGGCTCTAATTCGAGTTTTAGGGTTTCTGCAAAACCGATTCGAGCCACTTGTTTTCGATTTATGTAAACCGGATATTTTTCCAAGTAGCCGGCTCTATCGCGGCGTTGAAGGATTAACTCAGACATGACTTTTAGCGATGGCCTTCTCGTAAAGTTCTAAATAGCCCGGCACTATTTTATCGATTGCAAAACGCTCTGCTTGCTTACGCGCTGCTCGAGCAAAGTCGAGGTGTCGATCCGAGTCCTCCAAAATGTAAATACCACCTTCACTCATGGCTTCTACATTTCCTACATCGGCGGTAAAGCCGGTAATACCATGAAGGTTCACCTCTCCTAAACCTCCAGTATTGGAAGATATTACGGGTACCCCTGCGCCCATGGCTTCCAAGGCCGCTAATCCAAAGCTCTCCTTCTCCGAGGGTAAAACAAATAAATCGGAAATACAAAGGATACGCTCAACTTCAGAGGTCTTACCCAAGAACTTCACCTTATCCGCGATGTCCAAATCTTGAGCTTGCTTGCGCGCACGCTCTTTTTCTGGGCCATCACCCAGCATAAGAAGTACTGATGGAATTCGTTTCTGAATACGATGGAAAATCTCAATTACATCTGAAATACGCTTCACCTTTCTAAAATTGGAAACGTGGGTTATGATTTTCTCCCCTTCTTCAGCAAATGTATGCTTGCAGGAATCATCTGGCTTATACAGTGATAAGTCTAAAAAGTTAGGAATCACCTCTATCTCCTTCTTGATATCAAAAAACGAGAGGGTATCCTGTTTTAAACTCTCTGAAACGGAGGTTACTACATCGGAATGGTTGATGCTAAAATTAACCGCCTGCTTATAGCTGGGGTTTCTTCCTACCAAAGTGATATCCGTGCCATGTAAAGTAGTTACGATGGGCAAGTCCACTCCTTTGTCTTTAAGAATTAACTTGGCCATATAAGCGGCGTAGGCGTGTGGAATTGCGTAATGCACATGGATCACTTCTAGCTTATACTTTAAAGCTACGTTCACCATTTTACTGCTCAAGGCCAATTCATAAGGCTGATACTCGAAGAGCGGGTAATCATGCACATTAACCTCGTGATAGTATATATTAGGCTCTAATACATCCAACCTCACGGGTTGCGAATAGGAAATAAAGTGCACCTTATGACCCTGCTTGGCTAAGGACATTCCTAACTCTGTGGCCACTACGCCACTCCCCCCATAGGTAGGGTATCCAACTATTCCGATTTTCACTTTAGCGTAGTTCTCCCTTGCGGTATTTCTCGGTTTTCTCTACTTCACCCTCCTCGGTGTAATAGATCCACTCTCCATGTTTCTCGCCAGCCTTATACTTTCCTTCTACCATGGTCTTGCCACTTTCGTAGAACTCCATATAAGCACCTTCTTTCAAATTATCCTCATAAGCGTAAATGCTTTTCACCGAACCATCTTTATAGAAACTCTTCGCTTCTCCAACCAGCTGGTCTTCCACTTAATTAAGCATCGTACTCATATTGCCATTGGTATAATACCAAATCGCTTTACCATTTTTTAGGCCGTCCTTATAATTAGACTGTTCCTGCTTTTTACCATCGTAATAATACTTTTGGTGTTGCCCGTCTAATTTCCCGTTTACATAGCGTCCTTCTTCCTTTATCTTTCCGCGGTTGTTGATTTTCAGAAAAGAGCCATGCAATCTTCCCTTGCGGTAATGCTCCATCTTTTGAATACTTCCCGTTTGGCGAAATTGCATATAAACTCCATCAACATAACCTTCCTCATCATAGGTAGTTTGCTTATGGGGAATACCATTCGGGTAATAAGTAATTACTGTGGTGTCTCTTAAAGTTTCAGATTGAGCGAGACTATCCGATTGGGCATTTAGTTGATTAGGGAGCCAAACCGATAAGCTCAGTAGCAGGATCGTCGTTTTTAATCGCATTATAGATTACTTCTTGAATTTTAGTTCGAGTGGACAAACTTAAGAGCTTCTTATTAGCTGCATCAGGATGTACACGATTAGAAAGGAAAATATAAATAATTTGTTCTTCAGGATCGGCCCAAGCGAGGGTGCCAGTAAAGCCACTATGACCAAAGCTCTTATCGGAAACGCAACCACAGGTTGGCCCTGGTCCTTCTAATTGTGGTTTATCGAAACCTATTCCCCGACGATTCTTAGTCTGGCAGTACTGGCAACGAATAAACTCATTCACCGTTACCGAATCAAAATAACGGATGCCGGCATATTCGCCCTTCTGCATATACATCTGCATCAGCTTAGCTAAATCATTCGCCGTACTAAATAATCCCGCATGTCCTGCTACTCCTCCTAATAAAGCAGCGCCTTGGTCGTGAACATAACCACGAACCATAGAGCGACGGAAAATCTTGTCATCTTCAGTAGGAACAATTAAATCTATAGGATAGGTATCTAAGGGACGGTAAACCATGGTATTTGCCCCAAGTGGTCCAAATAGTTTTTCATGAATAAGCTCATTAATAGGTTTACCTTCAATGCGCTCTATAATTTGCATAAAGAGGTAATAACCTAAATCGCTATACGCATAATCCTTGGTGGCTCTTAAATCGGAATCTAAAATGCGCTTAATTATGGTATCGCGCATATAGCGTTGACTATACAGCCCTTCGCTAACCACATTGGGAAAATTAAAATTACGCTGATCACCATAATATTCTTCCTTATAGGCACCCTTATTTAGAGTTTCGGTATAAAATGGAATCCAAGGTTTTAAGCCGGATTGATGGGCTAAAATCTCACGTAAGACTAAATCTTCTTTATTGGTGCCCCGGGCTTCGGGTAAATAATGACCTAAGGTTTTATCAAGATTAAGCTTCCCTTCTTCTACTAGGGCCATTAATAGGGGTACGCTCACTGAAATTTTGGTAATACTCGCTAAGTCGTAAATATGATCGGAGCGAACCGCAACTTTTTTTTTTGAATCTATGGTACCAAAGTTCTTATTGTAGATTACTTGTCCACGGCGAGCTACTAAAACTTGTGCTCCAGGAGTAGCACCTTGATTAATCGCTTCCTCCACCAGCTTATCGATACCCTTTAAAGTTTCACGGTCTAAATCTACCGCTCCAGGATAATGGTAACCCAAACGACCAATCGCTTCCGTATTTAATCCAAAGCCAGCCTCAAAAGGCTCACCGGCCGATACGGGAAGTCTTCCTTTTGCACCTAAGGCACCAAAAATAATCTGGGCGGCCACGCTTTCGGCATCTGGGTCATTTTGGTAAGCCATTAATAAGGCTTCCGCCTGACGGGCTTCCGGGAAATCTAATAATGAATAAGGATTAGCAAAAATGCTCATAATCACCTTATTCTGTAGGCTTATACGTCGACTAAAACGACGGATAGCGGGATCAATTTTATAGGATTTCCAGGGATTAGCATTAGAGCTGTAAATACCCATAATCACATAATCGTAATCCGCTAAAGCGGCGATAATACTCTCCTCCTGACTTTCAGAATACTCAAAATACTCTACTTGCGTATATTTCTTGAGCATCTCACCAAAATGTGGACTCACCTCAGTACCAGCGCTCACACAGGCAATTTTCAAGTTGGCCAAATCCTTAACTGGTAGGGTTTTATTCTTATTGATTAATAAGGTAGAAGCTTCTGCGAAAATATTATGATTTAAAATCTGATCACTCTCCCGCATTAAACGCTTGGGTAATAAAGTGGGCTCGATATGTTTCTTCTGATCGAGGCCCATCCACTGCTTTGCCGCTAAAATTCTGGCTACGCTAAAATTGATGTCTGCAGTATCTAATTCTCCATTCTTCAAGGCTTCCTTAATCTTGGCCTTCGCTAGTTTTACATCTTGACTAAAAACCAAAACGTCGTTACCGGCTTTTACCGCTTCTAAGTCTACCATGCCAGGCTTATAATCACGTGCAACGCCTTGCATGTTTAAGGCATCGGTAAAGCTTAGGCCATCAAAGCCAATATCATTTCTTAAGAGGTCGAAAGTTTTGGTACTTAAAGAAGTGGGTTTTCCGCTAGGATCGATCGCCGGAACATTTAAATGAGCTACCATTACTCCGCCTAATCCGCTTTTGCTAAGTTGTTGATAAGGGTATAGCTCCACTTGCTCAAGGCGATTCATATCACCACCTACCGTGGGCAAAGTTTTATGAGAGTCGGTATCCGTATCACCATGTCCGGGAAAATGCTTTGCCACCGCCAGTACATTTTGCGACTGCATGCCACGCATAACTGCTGCGGCGATAGCGGTAACCTTCTCTGGATCCTCTCCAAAAGATCGGGCACCAATAATGGGATTCTTGGGATTGGTGTTAATATCCACCACTGGAGCAAAATTGATGTGCACCCCTAAAGCCTGACAATGCTCAGCAATGGCCTTTCTGTACTCATAGGCCAAATTTGTGTCTTGCAAAGCCCCTAAGGTTATTGGCCAAGGAAATTTATAGGTTTCAGGTAAGCGCATCGCTAAACCCCACTCGGCATCCATAGCAATCATTAGTGGAGTTTTGGCCTGACTTTGATAAGCATTGGTAAGCCAAGCTTGCTGCTCGGGTGTGCCCTGAAAGAAGATTAACCCCCCGATTTGCTCCTCCTTAATTAGCCTTAAGATTTCCTGTTCATGGGCTTTTCCTTTATTGGAATAAGCGGCCACCATAAAAAGCTGACCAATCTTTTCCTCCATGCTCATTCCCGCCATTTTCTGCTTCACCCAGTTAGAGTCAGCTTGATAGATTACTGAGTTTTGAGCATGAAGAGAAATGGTCAAAACCAGCAAGAGTAGAATTTTATATAAACGGGGCATGTAATCTGAGAATTTAAGATGCTAAAATACGCGCTTTAACAATCAACGTAAGGTCTAGGTTAAGAAGTATTCCACAATGGAAATTGGATTATATGACTGGCTTCACAGGGAGTCTGAACTAAGAAGCAATCCTTCGCTTTTTATTTAAACAAAAGGTACCGAGCTCACAGAGCGTTTCCCAAGCTTTATCCCCTGTTAAAGCATTTTTTTTCTGGCAACCAAAATCAGGCCGAGTTAAGCTTGTGGCCGTTTAGGTTTAAGATCTAGCCTCAAATCTCCAAGAGAAAAACATTATCCCCTGCACCAAGGTTAAAAAGACTTGTATTTTTGCTCGAATTTGAACCAATTTCCCTTTGGAAGCAGATAAAATCGAAGTACTCGGAGCGCGGGTACACAACTTAAAAGACCTTGACATTGAGATCCCTCGCGATGAACTAGTGGTAATCACTGGTTTAAGTGGTAGTGGAAAATCATCCTTGGCCTTTGATACCATTTACGCCGAAGGTCAAAGGCGATACATCGAAACTTTTTCCGCCTATGCGCGTCAGTTCTTAGGAAACATGGACCGACCCGATGTCGACAAGATCAATGGTCTAAGTCCAGTAATCTCTATTGAGCAAAAAACTACCAGTAAAAATCCACGTTCCACAGTGGGCACCGTAACGGAGATTTACGACTTTTTACGTCTGCTATATGCACGCGCCTCTACTGCCTACTCCTACGAAACGGGCGAGGAAATGGTGAGCTATACTCAGGATCAGATTAAGAATCTAATTATCGAGCATTTCGAAGGAGAGCGCGTATACATCCTCGCTCCTTTAATCCGCTCCCGTAAAGGGCATTACCGTGAGCTTTTTGCCTCGGTAGCTAAGCAAGGCTTTTTAAAAGTTCGTATTGATGGGGAGATTAAAGACATCACCCATGGGATGCGGGTGGATCGCTATAAAACCCACGATATCGAACTGGTTATCGATCGACTTAGAGTTGATGGTGGGGATGAAAAACGACTGCTCGAATCCATTCAAACGGCCCTCTCCCAAGGTAATGGGGTTTTAATGGTGCAAAAGTTTGAAGAGGAAAAAGCCCATTACTATAGTCGAAATTTAATGTGCCCCACCACGGGCATTGCCTACCCCGAGCCGGAGCCCAATACCTTTTCCTTTAACAGTCCAAAAGGAGCCTGCCCAAAATGTAATGGCTTAGGTAGGGTTAATGAAATAGACCTTAACAAGGTAATCCCCGATACTAAAAAAACCATCAAACAAGGTGGTTTAGCACCCTTAGGTGATTTTAAGGCGAATTGGATTTTTAATCAAATTGAGATTATTGGTGATCGTTATGGCTTTAAGCTTACGACCCCCATTAAAGATATTCCAAAAGAAGGTTTAGACACGATTCTCTACGGTGCTGATGAAGTGTTTGAAGTTCCGAATAAAACCCTTGGCATCACCCGTAAATACAGCCTTAAATTCGAAGGGGTTGTTAACTTCATTAATCAACAAAGTGAAGAAACCAAAAGCCGCAGTATAAAACGCTGGGCCGAAGGTTTTATGAATGAAGCGACTTGTCCTACTTGTAATGGCGATCGTCTGCGCAAGGAATCTAGGCATTTTAAAATTGCTCAAAAGAGTATCTCCGACCTGGCTCGAATGGACATTGGAAGTTTGCAAAAGTGGTTGCAAACCGCCGATAAGAGCATGACGGATCAGCAAAAGCGAATTGGAACCGAGATTATTAAAGAGCTTTTAACCCGAAGCAGTTTCTTACTAAATGTTGGACTTAACTACCTCAGCTTAAACCGACCAGCGAAATCATTATCAGGAGGTGAAGCGCAGCGTATTCGCTTAGCTACGCAAATTGGGTCGCAATTAGTAAATGTGCTTTATATTTTAGATGAGCCTAGCATTGGCCTCCATCAGCGCGATAATGAAAAATTGATCGACAGTCTTAAAGAGTTACGTGATTTAGGCAATTCGGTAATTGTGGTAGAACACGACCGCGATATGATCGAAGAGGCCGATTTCATTTTAGACATTGGCCCAGGTGCGGGTCGCCATGGTGGTGAGATCGTTGCTCATGGTGACCTTAAAGCCATCCGCGAAAGCGATAGTATAACCGCCCAATACCTAAACGGAAAAAGAGAAATTGCGGTACCCGCCGAACGTAGACCGGGCAATGGAAAGTTTATTGAATTAAAAGGAGCTACCGGAAATAACCTTAAAAAGGTAAACCTTAAGCTACCCCTAGGGAAACTAGTGGTGGTTACAGGGGTTTCGGGTTCTGGAAAATCGACCTTGATTAATGAGACCCTCTACCCTGCTATATCAAAGCATTTCTACCAATCGGTAAAGGAGCCCTTAGATTATAAATGTTTAAGTGGTTTGGATCATATCGATAAGGTAATTGATATTGATCAAAGTCCAATTGGACGTACTCCCCGCTCTAACCCAGCCACCTATACCGGAGTATTATCCAGTATTCGCGATTTATTCGCCAATTTACCAGAAGCCAAAGTAAGGGGTTACAAACCCGGTCGATTTAGCTTTAATGTGAAAGGCGGTCGATGCGAAACCTGCGAAGGTGCTGGTATTCGAGTGATAGAGATGAACTTCCTACCCGATGTTTATGTGGATTGCGAAACTTGTCAGGGAAAGCGCTTTAATCGCGAAACTTTAGAAGTTCGTTATAAGGGCAAAAGTATTGCTGATGTCCTGAATATGAGCATTAACCACGCGGTTAGTTTCTTTGAAAGCATCCCAAAGATTTACCAAAAGTTAAAAACCTTGCAAGATGTTGGCCTCGGTTATATTACATTAGGGCAACAATCTACTACCCTCTCGGGAGGAGAAGCACAACGTGTAAAGCTGGCCACTGAGCTCAGTAAACGTGATACCGGTAAAACCCTATATATCTTGGACGAACCAACTACGGGTCTCCATTTCGAAGATGTTCGGGTTTTAATGGAAGTGCTTGATAAATTGGTAGAGCGTGGAAATACGGTGCTCATCATCGAACACAATATGGACGTTATTAAACTGGCCGATCACCTAATTGATATTGGTCCAGAAGGTGGCGCTAAAGGCGGAACCATTGTGTTTGAAGGTAGTCCAGAAGAATTAATAAAACAGAATGTGGGTCATACCTCTCGCTTCCTCGAAATAGAATTAAAAAGAAATTAGCATGGCTAAATCCGAAGATCCATTACAAAGAGCCTTTGAGCCGAAAAGCTGGAACGAAATCCGTACCAACGACTCTTGGGGCATCTTTAAAATTATGAGTGAATTTGTGAATGGATACGAATCCATGGCCCGCATGGGACCTTGTGTTTCCATCTTCGGATCGGCTCGCACAAAACCTGATAATCCCTACTATAAATTAGCACAAGAGGTTTCCTATAAACTTACCCAAAGTGGCTTTGGTATTATTACGGGCGGTGGACCAGGAATTATGGAAGCGGGTAATAAAGGCGCTAAAGAGGGAAAAGGAAATTCGGTGGGTTTAAATATAGACCTTCCCATGGAGCAAGAGCCTAACCGCTTTATAGATGCTGATAAAAGTCTCGACTTCGATTACTTTTTTGTACGCAAAGTAATCTTTGTGAAATACTCGCAAGGCTTTGTGGTAATGCCTGGTGGCTTTGGCACTTTAGACGAATTGTTTGAAGCCCTTACCCTAATTCAAACTTATAAGATTGGACGTTTCCCAATTGTATTGGTAGGTAAGAAATTCTGGGGAGGCTTAATCGAGTGGATTAAGACTACTTTACTCGAAGCCGAAAACAATATCAGCGCTCAGGATTTGGAGCTATTTAAATTAGTAGATACTGCAGATGAAGCAGTGGAGGTTATTGAAGACTTCTATTTGAAATACATGTTAAAGCCGAACTTCTAAGCTTAGCCTAAAACCCTAGCTGCTAAGAATGAAAGCTTACCTAACCTTAATGTGGACCTTGGCTAATCGTCAAATTCGATCAGCTCGCTTTCACCCTTTGGTAGCCTTTAGCTTAGGTCTAGGTGCTTTTATTCTTCTTTCCAATTATCTTTTCGAAGAAACGGATTTTGGTTCCTACCTCTTTCTAATTTCCTGTGCCTACTTTCAGCTTAAGCTTTCGGAACCGCAACGAAATGAATTCCTGAAAATCACTTTTGGTGATTCACTCAAAAAGAAAATACGTCTACTCGAAAATTCGCTAATCGCATTTCCCTTTATAGTTTTTCTGATCTATAAGGATCATTACCTCCTTGCTTTCATCCTAATTGCGAGCAGCGTGATTCTGGCCTTTATAAACCGTAGATTCTCGCTAAACATTAGCATCCCCAGTCCCTTTTCTAAAAACTCCCTGGAGTTCACTCGTGGATTTAGAAAAACATTTGCCCTCTTTCTCTTTGCTTATATCATAGCCGCAATAGGAATAGTTGTAGATAATCAGAACTTAGGAATTTTTGCCCTACTCTTTTGCATTGTTATCTGCTTAAGCTTTTACACTAAGCCCGAACCTGATTATTATGTGTGGATTCATGCTCAAAGCTGCAGGGAGTTTTTAAATGGTAAATTAAAAATCGCTAGCCTGAATGCAACCCTTATAAGTTCGCCCATATTAATTGCGCTACTCATTTTCTACCCTGAAGATTATGAGTCTATCTTCACTTTTTTAATCTTAGGAATCGCATTTTTAATTACCGTCGTGCTCGCCAAATATGGGGCATACCCTAAGGAAATGAACCTCTCCGAGAGTGTACTAATAGGACTAGCACTATACTTCCCTCCTATAATATTAGGCTTAATCCCCTACTTCTATTATCAATCTCTTGGCAATTTAAAAGAGCTACTAAATGATTAAGACAAAGGGACTTTCCAAGTCATTTGGTAATAAGCAAGTACTCAAGGGCATTGACCTCGAATTTGAGAAGTCAAAGATTTATGGTATTGTTGGCGAAAATGGGGCTGGAAAAACCACGCTCTTTAGGTGCCTTGCTGGATTGGAAAAACATGAGGGTGAAATAGAGTCGGACTTAAGCCCACTAAAAAACCATTTAGGACTATTACTAGCCGAACCTTTCTTTTTGCCTAAAATCACGGGCTTGGAATACTTACAGTTACTCTGTAAAGCACGTGGGGTAAAGGAAACTGCTTTTGAAGAAAAAAATATTTTTGACCTCCCTCTTCAGCAATACGCGAGCACCTATTCTACGGGAATGAAAAAGAAATTGGCTTTGCTTGCTATCCTTTTGCAGAAGAATGAATACTTCATTTTAGATGAGCCCTTTAACGGAGTGGATATTCAAAGCAATATGATTTTGAAGGAGCTATTTCTAAAACTTAAGCAAGGAAACAAAACCATTTTAATCTCATCTCACATCTTTGGTAGTCTGCGTGAAATTTGTGATGAGATTCATTTTCTTAAAGATGGGCTTATTCAACGATCGGTAAAACCAG
>CATMQD010000056.1 GCA_950073045.1 uncultured Flavobacteriales bacterium
GAGGTAAAGCGCCACAATGATTGAAACCGCCAGCCCTATAGCTAAACCCCCTAAATTCAATAAACTATAAAGTCGATTACGATAAAGGGTACGTAGGGCAAATGGTAGTTTAGAGAGGAGCAT
Organism: uncultured Flavobacteriales bacterium; assembly: GCA_950073045.1. Lineage (GTDB taxonomy): Bacteria > Bacteroidota > Bacteroidia > Flavobacteriales > Schleiferiaceae > Croceimicrobium. The sequence goes on from CATMQD010000056.1 coordinate 124, forward strand.
GTAAGACCTTTTTCTCGGAGCTCACCTCACCATCCATTAGCCGTACAATCCTTTCGGAATAGGATGCATCATGGGGGCTGTGGGTTACCATTACTACGGTTGTTACTTGATCATTAAGGCGAGCAATCATCTCCATGATATCATTTCCCTGCGCCGAATCTAAGTTCCCAGTAGGCTCGTCCGCTAAGATTAATTCAGGTTTACTTACAATTGCTCGGCCCACAGCCACTCTTTGCTGTTGTCCGCCCGAAAGTTGGTAGGGGAAATAATCCCGACGATGGCCCATAGAAATCTGATCCAGAATTTCTAAAACCCGTTCTTGGCGCTCTTGACGAGGTATTTTAAGGTAGTGCAAAGGAAGCTCGATGTTCTCAGCCACCGTTAAATCGTCGATCAGGTTAAAACTCTGAAAAACGAAACCCACTTTCTCCTTGCGAATTTTAAGCAACGCCTTTTCATTAAGCTGACTAATATCTTGATCCTCAAAAACAAAAAGGCCTTCCTCGTAAGTATCGAGTAGGCCAATTATATTAAGTAGAGTAGTTTTCCCGCAACCTGAAGGTCCCATAATGCTGAGGAATTCCCCCTTTTGCACCCGAAGGTCCACATTGTTTAAGGCCCGGGTTTCTACCCCTTGGCTGCGGTAAATTTTAGAAATGTTGTGCAGACGGATCATACCTCAAGTTTAGCACAAATCTATGAGAGCTCAGAATAATTTACTGATGAGGATACCGATCAAAAGAATAAATGCTACTAGAATCATAGGATAGAAAATTATAAATAAAAACCCCGGTAATTCGGTGGACTGCGGAGGATAACCGATTTAACCCTAAATTCTGCTACTTGAACTAATTAAACAACCAAATTCAATGTGCAGTCCGACGCGAATTTAAAGAACGTTGCCTTGGGGAGCGCCGGGGTTTTTATTCAAATTTTTACGCTTTAGTTTTCATGCCTTTATAGGCGAAGGACATGCCAAAAAACTAAATCGCTGAATATCAGCACTTAAAATACTGACATCCATTTTTAACTGTTCATTTTCGAACATAGTTTTGTTCGATTTCGAACATAGGTGCTACTTTCGATAAGTGAAAAAGCCCTACCACCTATTAATTGTCGACGATGATCCCGATGTTCTTACAAGTGCTCGTTTGCTCTTAAAACAGCACTATCAAAACGTTGAAACCACTGAAGAACCTTCTGATCTAAACCGAATCCTTAGCAGAAAGGAGATCGACTTAGTTTTACTGGACATGAATTTCCGTAAAGGACGCAACGATGGTGCGGAAGGTTTGTACTGGTTAAAACATATTCGAGACCTAAGTCCAACAACCCAGGTTGTACTAATGACGGCTTACGGGGAGGTGGAGTTGGCTGTAAAGGCAATTAAAGATGGCGCTTTCGACTTTGTTTTAAAACCTTGGACCAATGAAAAACTATTGGCCACTATTGATAATGCGCTGCAATTAGCAAGGGAAAAACAAAAAGTAGCGCAATTACAAGACACCAATAAACAATGGGAAAACCAAGCTGCCCTTCGGGAGGATGATCTTATAAGTAGATCGCCTGCTATGCAAGAAGTACTAGACACCTTAAGGAAGGTGGCCCAAACCGATGCTAATATTTTACTACTGGGGGAAAATGGTACCGGTAAAAGTGCCTTAGCGCTGAGCATCCACAGGATGAGTAAAAGACAAGGTGACTCTTTTATAACCGTAGATCTTGGAGCCATTGCTCCTACCCTTTTTGAGAGTGAGCTTTTTGGACATAAGAAAGGAGCTTTTACGGATGCGGCAGAAGACAAGGCGGGCAGGTTTGAACTAGCCCATGAAGGCAGCTTATTTCTGGATGAAATTGGCAATCTCGATCTGAGTTTACAGTCCAAGCTTTTACATGCTTTGCAGTCTCAGGAAATACGTAGGGTTGGTGATAATCAAAACCGAAAGGTAGATGTGCGCTTAATATGTGCTACTAATAGCCCCCTTCACGAATGGGTAGATGAAAATAAATTTCGACAAGACCTTTTATACCGCATTAATACCGTAGAAGTTACGGTGCCACCCTTACGGGAAAGAGTAGAGGATATCCCGCTACTAGCTCGAAAGTTTTTTGAGCGATACCGTAAAAAGTATCAAAAAGAGAATTTACAATTAAGCCTTTCCGCCATTGATGCTTTATGTGAATACCATTGGCCTGGTAATGTTCGGGAGCTGGAGCACAGTTTAGAGCGGGCGGTAATTTTAAGTAATCAGAATGAAGTAAAACCCGAAGACCTTCAACTAAAAGGTGGGCAGAGCAATAAGCCGGCTGGTTTAAATTTGGAGGAAATGGAGAAGCATTTAGTACTACAAGCATTGGATAAACACCGTGGAAATATCTCCAAAGCGGCCAAAGATCTAGGACTTACTCGCGCTGCTCTTTACAGAAGAATGGAGAAATATGAACTTTAGAGGCTTTACTTTTCAAATAGCGCTGAGAATCCTTTTTTTAATCGCGCATATTGGGCTATTCTTTTATCTGCAATGGCAGTACGATCTTTTCTTCATTCAGATCGTTTTACTCCTTATTATCATTGGACAAGCTTTTGAGCTGGCTTATTATCAGCGAAAGCTTTTAAGTGAAACCCGCAAATTCCTAGAGGCCATTCGCTATGGCGACCTCAGCACCCGTTTTGAGCTTGCCCAACGTGGAAAGGCATTTGCAGAGCTTGAGCAAGATTTCAATCGACTACTAAATATCATCCATCAATCGAAAGTAAAGGGCGATCATCGAGATCAAATTTTACAGATGATTTTGGAGAATCTTAGTTTGGGTATTCTATTAGTAGATGAAGATGGCAAGATTTTGATAACCAATGAAAAGTGTCAAGAATTGCTGGATATCCCCGCTTTTAAAGATTGGAAACGTTTGGCCGAGCGCTTGCCGGAATTTGATAAGATTTTAGGCGACTTTGATTTTACCGGGCGAAAGCTTTGGTCGCGGCAAGATGATACTATTTCGGAGGAGTACTTTCTGGATCTCCGACATCTGCAATTAGCGGGAGTGAACTACCATTTAATTAGCATTGGAACCATGCGCCATGCCTTAGAAGAAAAGGAAATGGAAGCTTGGCATCGCCTTATTCGGATATTAGCCCACGAGGTGATGAATTCGGTTACGCCGGTAGTAAGTTTAAGCGAAACGCTTAGGAGCATGGTTACTGAAAATCGTAAACCTAAAAAGCCCGAGGACCTTAGTGAAGAAGATCTGGCAGATATGGATGAGGCTTTGAAAACCATTATTCGTCGTAGCAAGGGAATGCTAAGCTTTGTGGAGGAATACCGAAAACTTAGTCAATTACCGGCCCCCGAAAAAAGCCTAGTTGCTGTAAAAGAACTTTTTGAGGAAGTGGTTCATTTAATGCGGAAGGAAGCTGAATCGCGCAAGGTTAATTTACACTATCGATTGGTGCAAAACCGATTGGCGGTAAAAGCAGATAAAAAGATGATAGAGCAGGTTTTAATTAACCTGATTAAAAATGCCTTTCCTGCACTAGAACAAACCAAAGAAGCCTTTATCGAACTTAGTGCCGAGCTTAAATCGGAAGGCATGGTTATTTACGTACGCGACAATGGCGAGGGGATTGATCCCGATTTGATGTCACAAATTTTTGTACCCTTTTTCACTACCCGTAAAAGTGGTACGGGCATCGGCTTAAGCCTAAGTAAGAATATTATGAAGAGCCACCAGGGTGACTTAAAAGTACAGAGCGCTCCCGGCGAAGGAACGCTCTTTAGTTTATGCTTTTGCGAGGATTAGCCTAGTCTACAGTCCAACTACGACTACCGCGTAATAAATCGTCCAAATCTCCCTCACCCATGTGCTCCTTGGCTCTTTCTAGCTGAGCTATCATTTGCTCCTCATAGGATGAACGATCTTCTTGATAAAAGATTCCGAAAGGACGTGGCATGGTATCATCAAAAAAGCGACTTAAGATATAGGCTTTAGTGGCATCCGATGAATCGTGAATCCAAAGCTCATTAGCGGAAAAACCTTCTTCTAGGCTTACAACTTCAGGCTTTAAGCCGTTTAAGCGGATCCCTTGCTTCCCCTGATTAAAAATTAAAGGCTGACCTTCTTCTAGATGGATGATATGTTGATCCTTCAACTTTTTATCGCTAAAGTTGAGGAAGGTGCCATCATTAAAAACATTACAATTCTGATAAACCTCAATAAAGCTTGTACCCTTGTGCAGATGTGATTTAGCCAAAATATCACGCAAGTGCTTAGGATCGCGATCAATGCTACGAGCTACAAAAGTGGCATCAGCGCCAAGCGCCAAAGCCAAAGGATTAAAGGGATGATCCAAGCTACCCAAAGGACTGCTCTTGGTGCGTTTGCCCTCTTCGGAGGTTGGTGAATATTGTCCCTTAGTAAGGCCGTAAATCTGATTATTAAAGAGCAATACATTGAGATCCACATTACGCCGTAATAGGTGGATAAGGTGATTTCCACCAATGCTCAGCCCATCGCCATCGCCAGTAATAACCCAAATACTTAAATCTGGATTAGTGGCCTTTAGGCCCGATGCAATGGCCGGCGCACGTCCGTGAATGCTATGCATTCCGTAGGTATTCATATAATAGGGGAAGCGTGAGCTACAGCCGATACCGGATATAAAAACAATATTTTCTCTTTCGATCCCCAATTCGGGAACTACCGACTGCATCTGCTTAAGAATGCTATAATCGCCACAGCCTGGGCACCATTTTACTTCTTGGTCGCTACTAAAATCCTTCGCGGTGAGTTTCACTTCATTCTCCATAGTTCACCATTTTTTTAATTGCTTCCAAAATCTCTTCTGCTAAAAAAGGCTTACCCTGAATTTTATCCAGAACATCGGCTTGCACCAAATACTTATCGCGAATGATGCGCACCAATTGGCCATCATTAAGCTCCGGAATTAAAATGCGCTTATAATTGCTGAGTAGCTCTCCTAAATCATCCGGTAATGGATTGATGTAGCGTAAATGCAATTGAGCTACCGACAAACCTTGATTGATCGCCTCGCCAACGGCTACTTTTATAGCACCCAAGGTATTTCCCCAACCGAGCACTAAGACCTCGGCCTTATCGGGCCCTTGAATCAATTCTGTTTTAGGGTAGTCCTTAGCAACCAAAGCCACTTTGCGAGCTCGAGTCTTTACCATTAGCTCATGATTCTCGGGATCATAGCTCACATTGCCGGTTTTATCCTCTTTCTCCAAACCGCCTAAACGATGTTCTAAGCCTGGCGTTCCAGGAATGGCCCACTCTCTAACTTCGCGTTCATCGCGCCCATAGGGCAGATAAGTTCCCGTTTCCTTCCGAAAAGGAGGTTTTATTTCTGCAAGGTCCGCGGCTTTGGGAAATAACCAAGGCTCGGAACTATTGGCTAGATATCCATCGCTAAGCACAATTACCGGAGTCATATGCTCTAGGGCAATGCGTGTTGCTTCGTAGGCTGCCCAAAAACAATCGGAAGGTGATGAAGCAGCAATAACCGGTATGGGTGTTTCCCCATTGCGACCATAAACTGCTTGCATTAAATCGCTTTGTTCGGTTTTAGTAGGCAAGCCGGTACTTGGTCCACCTCTTTGAACGTTAACCACGATTAAGGGAAGTTCCAGCATCATTGCTAAGCCAAGCGCTTCGGTTTTAAGCGCCATTCCCGGTCCAGAAGTTCCTGTAGTACCAATTGCACCGCCAAAGCTGGCACCGATTGCCGAGCTAATTGCCGCGATTTCGTCTTCAGCCTGAAAGGTTTTAACGCCATAATTTTTTCGGGCTGCTAATTCGTGAAGAATATCGGAAGCAGGAGTAATTGGATAAGAACCATAAAAAAGCTCGAGGCCACTTTTTTTAGCTGCCGCGATGAGTCCCATTGCTAGAGCTTGGTTGCCCGTAACATTTCGGTATTCGCCTGCCGGTAATTTGGCCTTTTCGATGCGATACCTGGTAATTGCTTCGATGGTATCGCCATAATTATATCCCGCTTGTAGAGCCTTGCGATTGGCTTCTAACACGGTAGGCTTGGTCTTAAACTTATCTTCCAAAAAGTTTAAGGTAACCTCTAAATTTCTATTGTATAGGAAGTAAATAAAGCCCAGGACAAACATATTCCTAGAGCGATCGCGATCGCGTGGAGGAATATCCACATCCTTCATGGCATCTCGATTTAAACGGGTAACTTCAATTTCATAAAATTGATAGTCGGCAGGTTTATTATCCAGAGGATTCTCCTCATCGTCGTAACCTGCAAGGCGCAAGTTTTTTTTATCGAATCCCGCAGGATCTACAATTATTACCCCTGCCGGTTTTAAACTTGCAAAGTTTTTACGGTAAGCCGCGGCATTCATTGCTACCAGTACATCCGGTCGACCACCGGGGGTGTGAATCTCCTCACTTCCAAAATTAATCTGAAAGCCAGAAACTCCCGAAACAGTGCCAATAGGGGCACGGATTTCTGCTGGGAAATCGGGGAAGGTACTAAGGTCGTTTCCCGCCAAGGCGACGGTATTGGCAAATTGGGAACCTGCTAATTGAATTCCATCGCCACTATCGCCTGCAAAATGAATGGTTACTTTACGTAAGGCTTGGGTCTCTTTCATTGAACTAGACCATGCTCACCTCCACCACCGAAGTGACTTCCGGGGCATGTTTTTTAATGGTCATTTCAACCCCGCTTTTCAGGGTCATTTGATTTACACTGCAGCCAATACAGGCTCCGTGCAGTTGTACTTTAACGGTACCGTCTTCCTCTAAATCTACTAGAGAAATGTCGCCTCCATCAGACTTTAAAAAAGGGCGTACCTCGCTTAAAGCAGTGTGGATGCGGTTCAAAATGTCATCACGGTTTTCCATAGGCTTAATTCTTAGCAGCCGAGCAACCGGCCATAGTAGTAATTCTCACAACTTCTGTTGGAGGAAGTTCATCATTTCGTCGTACAAGCTCTTCAACGGTGCGGCGAGCAATTTCTTCAAAAGCATGCTGAGCTTGGGTTCCTTCTTGTAAGGCTGCGGGTCGGCCCACATCTCCTGCCTCTCGAATGCTTTGCACAATTGGTAACTCCCCAAGGAAAGGAACCTGTAATTGATTGGCTAGGTTCTTTACACCATCCTCACCAAAGATGTGGTATTTATTCTCTGGTAATTCGGGTGGAGTGAAATAGGCCATATTTTCGATAAGGCCTAAAACGGGAACATTAATATTATCTACTCTAAACATGGCCACCCCTTTACGTGCATCGGCTAAAGCCACATTTTGTGGAGTACTTACGATTACTGCACCGGTAATGGGCACCGCTTGTACGGTAGAGAGATGGATATCTCCGGTACCAGGAGGTAAATCTAAAATCATGAAATCTAATTCACCCCAATGAGCATCACGTAGTAATTGGTTTAGCGCTTTAGAAGCCATTGGCCCACGCCAAACTACCGCTTGATCAGGCTTTGCAAAAAATCCAATGGAGAGAATTTTAATTCCATAAGCCTCCACTGGGTCCATTTTACTTTGGCCATCTACATTGATAGTACCAGGACGGGCAGTGCTTACATCAAACATTGTTGGAATGGAAGGTCCATAAATGTCGGCATCTACCAAGCCCACCTTAAATCCCATCTGCTTTAAGCTGATAGCCAAATTAGAAGCTACGGTAGACTTACCAACCCCTCCTTTACCAGAAGCCACGGCAATAATATTCTTTACCCCAGGAAGCGCCTCACCTCGAATTTGATTCGCACGTTCTTCCGCCGCCTTGGGCACTTCGATGTTTACCGTGATTTTTAATTTCTTATCAACCTTCTCATGAATAATCTTTAAGATATCCACCTCCAGTTTCTTCTTCACATGAAGGGCAGGCGATTCGCTAATTACGTCTACCACCACTTCATCACCAAAAATCTGCAGGTTTTTTACATGACCTGCCTCTACTAAATCGGTTCCGCCTTTGGTTGCGGGAATATGTTTTAAAGCTTCAATTAAGTCGCTTTTTGAATACGCCATTCGAATTTCAGAATTTATACAAAAGTAAGATACTTCCGGCGCATCAAAGAATGATATCTATCACCAAAAAGAGCTGATAATCGCGCCTTATATTAACCGAATAAATATTGGAAAACCTCCTCTACCTTAGTGAATTCCAATACTTTAATTCCCACCTTCTTACGATTCCACTTGCTATGACCACTACAAACGATTTCTTCGAAGCCTAATTTCTCAGCTTCACTAATGCGCTGTTCGAGGCGTGGAACCGGACGAAGTTCGCCGCTTAGACCAATCTCTGCTGCAAAACAAATTTTGGAAGCCAGAGCAATATCTTCATTGGAGCTTAAAATAGCCGCAATCACGGCAAGGTCAATAGCGGGGTCATCTACCTTAATACCTCCCGTTATATTTAGGAATACATCTTTGGTTCCCAATCGGAATCCGCAGCGTTTTTCTAAAACCGCAAGCAACATATTTAAGCGTCGAGCATCGAAGCCTGTAGTGCTGCGCTGTGGAGTGCCGTAAACCGCCGAGCTGCACAAGGCTTGAATTTCGATTAACATCGGACGAATTCCTTCTAAGGTGGCTGCGATAGCATTACCACTAAGATCGGCATCGCGATCCGAAAGCAGCAACTGCGAAGGATTACTTACCGCCCGAAGGCCTTCACCGTGCATTTCGTAAATCCCAATTTCGTGGGTAGAACCGAAACGGTTTTTATGTGCTCTAAGGAGGCGATAAATATGATGTCGGTCTCCCTCAAACTGAAGCACAGTATCTACCATGTGCTCTAGCAATTTAGGACCGGCAATTTGACCTTCCTTGGTGATATGCCCGATTAGAAACACGGGGGTGCCACTGTCTTTAGCAAATTGAATTAATTCGGAGGAACACTGTCGGATTTGAGACACCGATCCCGGAGCTGATTCGATTAGCTGGGAATGCAAAGTTTGGATAGAGTCCACAATAAGAATATCGGGATCTTCACTTTTTATTTGCTGAAAAATTTCTTGGGTAGAGGTGGCGGTAAGTAAATAGCAATCATCATTTAAAATGCCTATTCGCCGAGCACGCATTTGCACTTGCTGTTCGCTTTCCTCGCCACTTACATAAAGTACTTTTGATTTAATGCCCAAGGCCATCTGCAAAAGCAGGGTACTTTTACCAATCCCAGGCTCACCACCAACGAGGCTCACCGAGCCTTCCACAATCCCTCCGCCTAATACTCGATCTAGCTCGGGATCGCCACTGCTAAATCGCTCGGAGCGATCGGGTATAAAATCCTTTACAGAACGAACTTTAGATTTGCTTGTAGAAGCACCTTCTTTAGTCTCCCATGCTTTGGAGTTTCCTTTGGCTTCAATTAATTCCTCTACAATGGTATTCCACTCGCCACAACGCGAACATTGCCCCATCCATTTTGAGAAATGGGAGCCACAATTCTGACAGGTATATTCGGTTTTAACCTTGGCCATTAAAGGGCTAAGATTCGAGCTTTAAGATCTGCAGCAACGCTAGGAGCACTTGTGCCTTCAAAAGCAAATTTGGCTGAAGAAAAGCCCTCCATGCAAGATTCCACAGAATCGTAGAGCACTATTCCATCAACCACCTGAAGATTGGCGATTCTAAAAAGGGTATCGTCTGAACTCTCTGACGGTAGTGCTACTACCAATTTATCCACTAGGCTTAAATAATCAAGTAGCTTATCGAGATTAGCGCTAGTAAATTCCCAATCGGCATAAAACAACACCAAAGTTTCCTCACCATACACCTGCCAAGCATTCGCCTGATAGTTCATAGTGCTAAGGCTCTGTTTCTTATTCCGTAGTGCTTCTCGTAGATTCATGCTTTCTATTTTTCAAAATTCGGCGGGCGCGATATACCATCGGAATGGCAACAAAACCAGCCATTAAGGTCATAACTAATTGTCCGCTATGCACTAAAGTCGCGAAGGTTAAACCATCTGCTTTATCTACCCCTAATACACTAAGAGCAAGTTGAACTAAATAGTGGTAGGAGCCAATACCTCCAGGAGTAGGTACCACCATTCCCATTCCACCTGCAACCATTACAAATAAGCCATTGCCAAGACTAATGTCTTCGGTAGCTGGAAGGGCAAAAATTACCACGTAAATCATTAGGAAATACATAGCCCAAATAAAGAGGGTATGCCCGAAAAAGGCCCATTTATTTTGAACCTTAGACAATGATTTAAAGCCTTCTTTAAAGCCCGCCCATAATTCACGAACTTTTGAAAATATGGGTAAAGCTTGGATTTTCTTTCGGAAGATTAGGAAGAGGAGTACAAATGCCGCTAGGGCAATAAGGATTATCAATTTTAAATCGATGCCTGATGACCCTTCCCCGCCAGTGGCGCCAGCTAGGGCTTGATCGAAAAAGGTTTGGAGATTATCTAATTGAATAATAAAGGCTAGAAAGATGAGGCTTAGGAGAAAAATCCCATCGATTACTCGCTCCAATACCACGGTTCCAAAAAGTCGTTCTAAAGGAATATCATCCGTTTCCTTTAAGGAGGTGCAGCGCATCACCTCACCTGCACGAGGTACTACAGCATTAGCAAAATAACCTACGGATATAGCATGGATAGCATTCCAGGGCTTGGCAGATTTACCTAAGGGTTCGAGGAGTAAATTCCAGCGGAGCCCCCTAGAAACAAAGGCCGCATAGCCCATGGCCATAGATAATAAAACGTAGCGGTAATCCGCCGATCTAAAATCCTCTAGCATCTTAGACCAGTCTGCTTTGTTAAAGGCCAAATAGAGAAATATGGCCGCAATACCGGTAAAAAGCAGATACTTCAGGATGTCTTTAAGGCGTGCTTTCAAGGTTTTAGTTTAAAGAGTTTGTTTCCTCGTTAGGGAAGATGATTTTCGGTTGATAGCTTTTTGCTTCCTCGAATTCCATCTGCGCGTAAGCGATAATAATAATGATATCGCCTTTTTGAACTTTCCGAGCTGCGGGACCATTCATGGTGATTTCCCCTTTACCCGGAGTCCCTTTAATTACATAGGTATCTAAGCGCTCGCCATTATTAATATTAACGATGCTCACCTTTTCACCTGGGATAAGGCCGGCCGCCTCCATTAAGTCTGCATCGATAGTAATACTACCAATGTAGTTTAAATCTGCACCGGTGATTTTTACCCGATGAATCTTTGATTTTAAGACTTCTATCAACATGGGTGCAAAAGTAGTTTATCCCCAATAATTATGGAAGATAGGTTTAGGGGCTTTAATAAAGCGAGGTATTGTCTATAAGGCGAACGCCCTCGCAGTAGGCGGCCATTAATACCCGTACTGATTGATGCTCCAACCAATTTTCTACAATTTTCATAGATTGGGAGTCGGCAAACTCAATGTATTCTAATTCTAAGGAGCTCTGTTTAAAATGTTCCGCCACTTCATTTTTCAGTTCCGATGGACTGAATTTTTGGTAGTGCTCTCCCGCCCATTTCATTTCGCGATAAATGATCGCCGCATCTTTCATCCCTTGTTCTGACAGGCGATAATTTCGACTACTCATGGCGAGGCCACTTTCATAACGGGCGGTAGAAACTCCAATTACTTCAACGGGCAAATTGAAAATACGGGCAACATGCTGCACTATTAAAACCTGCTGGTAATCTTTATTCCCGAAATAGGCCTTTTGGGGTTTAATAAACTCAAACAACCTTTTAACTACCGTTGCCACTCCCTGAAAATGACCTGGTCGGAATTCACCTTCCATGCCAATATCCAAACCAATTAGATCAATTTCTTCCGATTTTACATCAGAACCGTATATCTCTTCTACGCTGGGCATAAAAACTGCGGTAGCTCCGGCTTCTCTTAAAAGCGCCAGATCTTCATCGGTTCGACGAGGATATTTTTCTAAATCCTCCGAATTATTGAATTGTGTGGGGTTGACGAAAATACTTACGATGCTGGCATCGTTCTCCTCTAGGGATCGTCTTAATAATGTGAGGTGACCTTCATGTAAAGCCCCCATAGTAGCCACAAAACCTAGGCTGTGACCCTTGGACCGAAGTTCCTGTTGAAAACCGGTTAATTCGGTGATTCTTTGAAACACTTGCATTTTCAAGGCATTGCAGCGGGTAAAGCTATTATTATAAATTGAGTTATTCACAAAAAAGCTATATTTTTGCAAACCTTTTCAATTTGTAGATTAAACACGAATCATGGATAGCAAGAGAATTCTGTATGTAAGTCAAGAGATTCACCCTTACCTCCCGGAGAATGAAATTTCCAAACCCTCTTTGGAAATGCCTAAAAAAATGAATGAGAGCGGTCATCAGGTAAGAGTATTCATGCCTCGTTACGGCCTTATTAATGAGCGTCGCCATCAATTACACGAAGTAATCCGTTTAAGCGGAATTAATATTATAATCGATGATGAGGATCAGCCACTAATTATCAAAGTAGCTTCCGTACCTCAAGCGCGTATGCAGGTTTATTTTATCGATAACGATGAGTTCTTTAAGCGTAAATCTATTTTTTACAATGAAGATGAAGAGTTCAACTCGGATAATGATAAGCGCGCGATTTTCTTTTGCCGCGGGGTAATTGAAACTGTAAAAAAATTAGGCTGGAGTCCAGACATTATTCACTGTCATGGTTGGATGGCTAGTTTCCTTCCCTTATACTTGAAAAAATTCCATCACGATGATCCAATCTTTGCAGATAGCAAAACGGTTCTTTCGGTATATGGAGCAACGGAAGAGAACATGAGCAAGAAATTGCCAGAGTATTTGCGTTTCGACGGATTAAGCGATGATGAAGTAGCTCCTTATGAAGACGCTAATATTTCGAAAGTTTATCAAGCTAATATGGCTTATTGCGATGGCGTTGCCCTTTCTGGAAGTCGTTTAGAAGATAGCATGAAAGATTACGTTAAGGATAACGTTACCCATAAAATTGACCTTACCGAAGCGGAAGAACCAAATAAAGAAATCACCAAGCTTTATGAGGAAATCATCGTGGAAGAAGAGTCGCTGGCCTAATTTCCGAAAAGAGAATTTATGACCTTAAACACATTAAAGCGAGCCATATTTCTTATGGCTCCTTTGTTTTTTATAAGCTGCGAAAAAGCAACCGACGATTTAGGCTTTGAGCAAATCATCGGTGGAGTTGTAGAAGCCGATTCGATTCATATCGACCTAGTAAGTTGGACGGCTCCAGTAGATAGCATCGTGGTAGCTTTAGACTATACCACTCAATTAAATATTGGCGGCTTTAATCCTACTCGACTACTGGGACAAACAGAAAGCAGTTATTTCGGAAAAGAAATGGCCTTTATTCATTCGGAGCTTATTCCCAATGAACTGGATCTCGATTTCGGCGATAACCCAACAGTAGATTCGGTTAACCTTTATTTAAGAATGACCGATTCCTATGGTGATACTTCGCAAGCAATGGACTTAGTGGTTAATGTATTGGCCGATGGATTTAGCAAAGACAGTATTTTCTACAGTAATTACAGTCCTAGCTTGGGCGATGAAATTGGACGTTTAAACGGCTTCATGCCCAAGCCCAATACCAACACCCGCTTTGAGGATGAATTGGCCCCGGCCATCATTACCATTCCCATGGATATTAATTACTTCCAAAACAATTTCGCCAATGTAGCGGATGGTAGTGCCGATGAATTTAGTGGCTTCCAGAAATTCTTAGATTATTTTAAAGGTGTACGAATTGCGGCTGAAAATGGTGCTGCCATTTTAGATATTAACCTAGCCAGTAACTTCGGAGGAATTCGAATTTATTACCACAACGATAGCGACACCACTTTTGCGGAGCTAAATTTCGATCAAGACAAGAGTATTAAGCCGATTAACTTCAGCACCTTCCAACAGGACTATCAAGGAAGTACCTTGGAGAATTTGGCTCAGGATTCTATTAATGGTGAAGCAGAAACCTATGTACAGTCTATGGGTGGTGTTTGTACTGCTTTGCGTTTTGACCCCACTAAGATAAATGCCCTTATTGATGAAGGTATGGTGATTAACCGCGCCACCGTGGAGGTTTACACCTTGCCAGGCACTGGAGAACCAGTTGCCCCAAGTAGCGCCATGGAGCTTAGAGCCCTAAATGGAAAAACACTAGGAGATCGAATTTTAGACTTCCAAACCGATGGCGGTGGAGGTGGAAGTTTAAGCAGAGGTGTCCTGCGTAATAACAAATATGTACTTGACGTACGTCGTCACCTTTTTGAGGTTTTAAATAGTGGGGAAAACCCTACTTTAGCACTCGTTCCGAGAACCCGTACTACTGCGGCAAATCGGACCATTTTAAGGGGTGGAGAAGGGCTGATGGAAAAAGCCACAGTTATAGTTTATTATACTAAACCTTAAATTTTAGCCATGTGCGGAATTGTTGGATATCTAGGGACTAAAAACGCCGTTCCTGTTGTTATCAATGGATTAAGAAGACTGGAATATCGCGGTTATGATAGCGCCGGTATTGCTGTATTAAACGGAGAATTAAGCCTTGTTAAGTGCAAGGGTAAAGTCTCGGATTTAGAAGCCAAAATTAATGGTGGAATTGGAGAAGCTTCAATTGGAATTGGACATACTCGTTGGGCCACCCACGGTGAGCCAAATGATGTGAACGCTCACCCACATACATCTAATAATGGTGAGTTAGTACTTATCCATAACGGTATTATCGAAAACTACGGCTCTATTAAAGAAGCCTTAATTCAGCGTGGATATACCTTCCACTCCGATACTGATACCGAGGTTTTAGTAAACCTTATTCAAGACGTAAAAAAGAGCGAAAACACCACTCTTTCTAAAGCAGTACGAATTGCTTTAAATCAGGTGATTGGTGCTTATGCTATTGCCGTTTTTGATACTGCTAATGAAGATCAAATCGTGGTTGCCAAAAAAGGTAGTCCTTTGGTAGTAGGCGTGGGCGATGGTGAATATTTCATTGCCAGTGATGCTACTCCCTTCTTGGAGTTCACTAAAAAGGCAATTTATTTAGAAGATGATGAAATGGCGGTTATCAACCGCGGTCAAGATATTGAGGTATTATCAATTCCTGATAACCGCAGTATTGACCCCTATATTCATCAATTAGAAATGGACTTAGCTTCAATCGAAAAAGGAGGCTATGATCATTTCATGTTAAAAGAAATTTTTGAGCAGCCGAAGTCGATTGGTGACACCCTAAGAGGACGTTTACTACCCGAGCAAGGTTTAATCCAAATGGATGGTGTATACCAGTTCCAGGAGAAGCTAATGAGCGCTCAACGTATTTTGATTATTGGTTGTGGAACAAGCTGGCACGCCGGCTTAGTAGCCGAATACATTTTTGAGGAATTAGCGCGAATTCCAGTAGAAGTAGAATATGCCTCTGAATTCCGCTATCGTAATCCGGTTATTACCGAGAAGGATGTAGTAATTGCCATCTCTCAGTCCGGTGAAACCGCCGATACCCTTGCGGCCATTAAATTGGCTAAAGAAAAAGGTGCTACCATCTTTGGTGTATGTAATGTGGTAGGTTCTTCCATTGCCCGTGAAACTCACGCTGGTGCCTATACCCATGCTGGTCCAGAAATTGGTGTTGCATCAACAAAAGCATTTATTGGTCAAATGTTGGTTTTGTATTTGTTATCT
>CATMQD010000057.1 GCA_950073045.1 uncultured Flavobacteriales bacterium
CACAAGTTTTTCATTGTACTTTTTACCAAAGATGTTTACAATGCGCTGTCTTTGGCTGCTCGCGGGCAGATGAAAGAGCTCCGAACCATTATGCTCAAAACGGAATCCTACTTCGGGATGCGCCATGGCTACCCTTTCAAATTCGTCGATAATATGGCGTAGCTCTACCTGATTTGATTTCAGGAAGTTTCTACGGGCTGGAATATTGTAAAAGAGGTTTTGCACCTTAATGGTGGTTCCTTCTGGACATTGGCAATATTCCTGCGATTCGATTTCGTTGGCGGCCACCTTAATTTCGGTACCCAGTTCTTCACCTTTTAGTCGGGTTTTAAGGTTCATCTTGGCTACCGCCGCAATGGAGGCTAGGGCTTCGCCTCTAAACCCCTTGGTGGTAATCGCGAAAATATCTTCCGCTCTTTCAATTTTTGAAGTAGCATGACGCTCCAAGGCCATTCGGGCATCGGTTTCACTCATGCCCTTGCCATTATCGCTAACTTGAATAAGGGTTTTGCCACTATCGCTTGCCAATAGTTGAACCTCAGAGGCTCCGGCATCAACGCTATTTTCTAGTAATTCTTTAACAACTGAAGCAGGTCTTTGTACCACCTCTCCAGCAGCGATTTGGTTGGCTACATTATCGGGCAGAAGCCTGATGATATCTGCCATTAATACATGATTAAGTAGTAAGTTATAGCGAGTAGTCCTACGATGATCAATAATAAACTGCGATTGGAAGACTTTACCTTGGTTTGTCGGTTATCGCGCCAGGCCTGACTTAAATCGCCACGAGAAAAATCCTTACTGCGTTTGCCTTCTGAGGCATTTTCTTCACTTTGGTATTTACGTCGTAACTCCTCAATTCGCTCCTTGCTCTCATCGTAGTAGCGAGGTTTAAACTCAAAGCTTTTGTGCTTGTTTTGGCGAATGAAACTGGGCAATTTAGGTGCTTCCATGATAATTTATTTATCGTTAATATGAACGGAAGACGGCTTTTCCATCGCTTGTTCTGGAGCTTGGTCCATTATATCATCAGTTTGCTTTTTTGGAATCACAAACTCATAAGTTTTACCCTGAGCATTAGGAAGGTTTTCCATGCGCAGCCAGGGATTATGGTATTTTAAAATACGATAGTTAATGCCGTACTTCTGGTTTAGATAACTAACGTGAGTGATACTGCTGTCTACTTTTACGGTAAAGGTTTCCAAGGGTAAGTAGCGATCTTTAGCTCTAACGTGGAAACCGTAAGATTCTGGATCTTGCAATATCTCCTTCACGGCAAGTAATCTAAAAACATAACGTGCCGTTTCTAGATTTAAGTTTAGCGCATAGTAAGAAGTTTCGCGTTGACGCTCCAATTGTTTTTTAAGTCCGGCAATGCCAACATTATAAGAGGCTGCCGCTAGAGTCCAAGAACCAAATTCAGCGTAAGCTTCCTTTAAATAGGCACAAGCTACCCGAGTAGCTTTTTCTAAGTGGTAGCGCTCATCTACTTCACGGTCGATTTCCAAACCATATTGTTTACCCGTTCCCTCCATTATTTGCCAAAAACCTACTGCTCCGGCCGGAGAAACAACGGGCATAAAACCCGATTCGATAAGGGGGAGGTATTTAAAATCCTCAGGAATACCGTTTTCTTTTAGAATCTTCTCAATTACCGGGAAGTAACGTGCAGAGCGCTTTATAAAAAGCACGGTTTGACTTTGCCAATAGGTGTTAACTAATAACTCACGGTCGAAGGCTTCGCGCACTTCCGCTTGATCAATTGGCACTTTCTCACCCGCAAAATCTAAATGCTCGGGGATAGGAAGGCTATAAATAGAGTAGTTTTTTTTAAGATCATCTTTTTGTCCTTGATCATCACGATCGCCATAGGTGGCAAAAGTGAGCAGGGAGCTTATCCCGATTAAGGCCAAATAAAGAGTTATTTTTTCTGCGTTTAGCTTCATGAAAAGTGGAATTGTGAGTCGAGTTCTGCGAGCGGTCGGGCTTCTTCATCTTTAGGAGAAAGTAAGGGGTTTTCTAATCCCCAGTCGATTCCTAAGGCTGGATCGTTCCAAAGTACCGCGCCTTCACTCTCCTTGTTGTATAAATTAGTACACTTATAAGAGAAGATTGTTTCATCCTCTAAGGTGGCAAAGCCATGCGCAAAACCGGGAGGAATCCAGAACATCATTTTATTTTCGCCAGTAAGACGAACCTTGTGGTGCTTCCCATAGGTAGGAGAACCTTTGCGGATATCTACTACTACATCTAGCACGGCACCTTGAATTACGCGCACCAATTTTCCTTGGGCATAAGGTGGGTTTTGAAAGTGTAAACCGCGCAATACACCGCGACTACTCTTGGATTGATTGTCTTGAACAAACTCTTGGTGAATACCAAAATTTTCGAATGCGGCTTTATTATACGATTCGTAAAAGTATCCGCGATCATCGCCAAAAACTTGGGGAATGATCTCTAATAAGCCCGGAATCTGGGTTTCTATTATCTGCATTTAAAAAAGGAAATTTCGCTGTGGGCTAAATTAATCAGTTCGCCACTTCACTCATGAACTTAATGCGCATTAATCGCAGTTCTTCTTCACTATAATCGCCATCAAACTCATCATAAGCTTCTTGGAGATCATCCGACTCGGCTTCCATGAAATAATCATGTACTTCTTCCAATTGCTCTTCATCGAACATATCTTCGAGCACATAGCTAAGGTTAACCTTGGTACCGGAATGAACAATGTGCTCGATTTCCGTTACTAAGTTCTCCATGCTTAGGCCCTTAGCAGAAGCAATGTCTTCTAAAGGTAATTTGCGGTCGGTACTTTGAATGATATAAACTTTTAATCCAGATTTGTTGACTACCGATTTTACCAGGAGACCGTCTCCCTTCTCGATATTATTATCATCAACATACTGCTGGATAAGCTCTAAAAATGGTTTACCAAATTTTTTGGCTTTGCCTTCACCTACGCCAGAGATCTGTTTTAGTTCGTCTAAGCTAGTAGGGTAGTGGAGGGCCATCTCATTTAATGAGGGCTCTTGGAATACGGTAAAGGGTGGTAATCCTTTAGACTTGGCTACTTTTCGGGTAAGGTCTTTTAGCATCTTAAAGAGCTGAGGATCTAAGGTCGCGCCCCCTTTCTTTTCGCTCACGATTTCTTCTTGTCCACCTTCTTCCTCATAATCATGATCTTCTGCAATCATAAAGGCTTCAGGCTTTTCTAAAAAGGCTCGTGATTTATCATTTAAGAATAGTACTCCATATTTCTCAATATCCTTGCGGAGGTAGCCTTGCACTATCGCCTGGCGAATTACGGCCATCCAGTGTTTTTCATCTTTATCGGCCCCTTGATTAAAGACCTCGAGGTTTTGAACCTTATACTGCTTGGTAATCGAGTTTAACTTCCCGGTAAGGGTATCTACCAAAGACTTAGCCTTAAAGCGCTGAGCGGTGGCGATAATGGTTTTGAGTACCAATTGTAAATCCTCCTGGGCATCAAAGAGCTTACGAGGGTTTTTACTATTATCATCGTTTTTCGCTCCCGGACCATTTTCCTCATCGAATTCCTCCCCGAAATAATGGAGAATGAATTTCCTACGATTCATGGCCGTTTCGGCGTAAGCGATGACTTCTTGTAGTAACTGCATTCCTACTTCTTGTTCCGAAACTGGCTTTCCATTCAGGAATTTCTCCAATTTCTCCACATCCTTATAGGAGTAAAAGGCCAGACAATGTCCTTCACCACCATCTCTACCAGCCCGACCAGTTTCCTGATAATAGCTCTCCAAGCTTTTAGGCATATCATAGTGAATCACAAAACGCACATCCGGTTTGTCGATTCCCATTCCAAAAGCAATGGTGGCCACAATTACATCGGTATCCTCCATTAAGAAGGCATCTTGATGTCGGGACCGTGACGAAGCATCCAAACCAGCGTGATAAGGCAAAGCATTTATGCCATTAACCTGAAGGGTTTGCGCTAGTTCTTCTACTTTTTTACGGCTTAAGCAGTAAATGATGCCGCTTTTTCCCTCATTCTTTTTAATGAAGCGAATGATATCGCGATCTACATTTTTGGTTTTGGGGCGTACCTCATAAAATAGATTGGCGCGATTAAAGCTCGCCTTGAAAACTTCGGCATTTTCCATACCGAGGTTTTTTTGGATATCGCTTTGCACTTTTGGAGTGGCGGTAGCGGTTAGTCCAATAATCGGCTTGCGACCAATTTTTTTAATGATATTCTTCAGATTGCGGTATTCCGGCCGGAAATCATGTCCCCATTCCGAAATACAGTGCGCTTCATCAATCGCATAGAAGGATATATTGGCACTTTTTAGGAATTCTATATTGTCCTCTTTGGTGAGGGATTCCGGTGCCACATATAATAGTTTCGTGGTGCCATCTAGGATATCAGATTTCACTTGCTCTACATCCCTTTTACTTAGGGAGGAGTTTAAAACGTGGGCAATACCTGATTTATCCGCGAAGCCTCTAAGACTATCTACCTGATTCTTCATCAAGGCAATTAGTGGAGAAACCACAATTGCGGTGCCTTCTTGCATAATTGCGGGGAGTTGGTAGCACAAAGACTTACCACCACCTGTAGGCATAATCACGAAAGTATCGTTCCCAGCGAGTACATTTTCAATTACGGGCTCTTGGTTTCCTTTGAATTGATTAAATCCAAAAAAACGCTTCAGGTGCTCCTGGGCCTTGGAAATTTGCTCTGCCAATGCTATTCTCTCTTATAATTTCTTAAATATACTAATATTCACCCGGTGCGGGCAAATATATTCCCCCCTAATCTTTCCTTACAGATGCCTTTAAAAATTTAGCACCTTTGCAGCGATTTTCGAAAAAGCTATGGCTAAGGCAGAGAGTGATAACATGTCGTTTTTAGAGCACCTCGAAGTGCTTCGTTGGCACTTAATTAGGGCGTCCCTTGCAATACTCCTTATGGCAGCTATTGCCTTCCTTTCTAAGGAAATATTGTTTGATGTTATTCTCTTCGGGCCCAAGCAGCCAGACTTCTTTACTTACCGATTGTTCTGCTCAATTTCGCGCGAAATTAGTAATACCGAATTTTTCTGCCTCAGTGAAATGCCTTTTAAAATTCTAAACACCAAAATGGCGGGTCAGGTTTCGACCCATATTTGGGTGGCTTTGATTGGTGGCTTCATTTTAGCATTCCCTTATGTACTCTACGAATTCTGGCGTTTTATTTCCCCTGGTTTAAAGGCCGGAGAACGTAATTATTCGCGTTGGGTAATGTTTTTCGGAGGCGTACTTTTTATGATGGGTGTTCTTTTTGGATACTACCTTATCGTTCCTTTATCGCTTCAGTTCCTTGGGAGTTACACCATTAGCGAGGAAGTTAATAACTTAATCGACCTTAATTCCTACCTCTCCACCGTGAGCACCGTAACCCTAGCCACGGGAATTATTTTTGAATTACCAGTAGTGATTTATTTTCTGGCTCGCACCGGATTGGTTACTGCCTCTTTCTTGAGGAAATATCGTCGACATTCCATCGTTCTCATCCTCGTACTTTCGGCCGTTATCACTCCTCCCGATGTGGCCAGTCAGATTTTGGTTTCTTTCCCAATCTTAATCTTATACGAAATTAGCATCCGCATTGCAGCGCGGATTGAAAAACGCCGATTGAAAGAGGAGAACTTGCCGCAAAAAAAGAATTGATATGATCTTACGTGCTGATAATATTGTGAAGAAATACCGCTCCCGAACCGTAGTAAAAGGAGTGAGCTTTCAAGTACGGCAAGGCGAGATTGTAGGTTTGTTAGGTCCCAATGGTGCGGGAAAAACAACCAGTTTTTACATGGTAGTAGGTCTTATAAAACCTAATGAGGGCAAGGTGTTTCTAGATAAACAAGAGATCACCACCGACCCCATGTACAAGCGGGCCCAAAAAGGAATTGGCTATTTAGCGCAAGAGGCCAGTGTGTTCCGTAAGCTTAGTGTGGAAGACAATATTATGGGGGTGCTGCAAATGACTAAGCTTAATAAAGCTGAGCAGAAGGAAAAATTGGAGAGTCTTTTAGATGAGTTCGGACTTCAGCATATTCGTAAAAACAGAGGCGACTTACTTTCTGGCGGTGAACGTCGAAGAACAGAAATTGCTCGCGCCCTAGCGGTAGATCCACACTTCATTTTATTGGATGAGCCTTTCGCGGGAGTAGATCCCATTGCAGTGGAGGATATCCAAAGCATTGTGGCTTCTTTAAAGAGTAAAAACATCGGTATTTTAATTACCGACCATAATGTGCAAGAAACCCTGGCCATTACCGATCGTACTTACCTAATGTTTGAAGGTCAGATTTTAAAGTCGGGTACCGCCGAAGAGCTGGCCGCTGATGAACAGGTAAGACGAGTGTACCTTGGTCAAAACTTCGAGTTGCGTAAAAAACGTGCGGAGGTTTTTAATAATGACCCTAAGCCATCAGGAGACGGAAGCCCGTTTTAGGCGATCATTAATTGCCCGGCCAAGACCTTCATTTGGAAATTCTTCGGCCAAAATAACATCAATATCCTCTGCTTTAAAACTGCGTAAAGCGCCAAACAGTTTGCTGGCCGCTTCTTTTAAGTCACCTTTCGGTGATAAAACCCGCTGCTGATTTTCGGGAATCCCTGCTATCCTTTTGCAAAAGCTGATGCTGCCACATCTTTGGCGATCAACCTTATCTAACAAGCTATCTAAATTGCCATGGCTTAAAGGGATGCCAGGCGAATAATGGGCACTTAACATCCCTGGTGCCTTAGGATTACTGCTCGAGCTCTTAGTGTATTTTACCTCTTTACCTAATACGGCGCGAATATCCTCCATGCTTAATCCGCCTAAGCGCAAAACCAATGGACTCTCGCCACTAAGATCAATTATAGTAGATTCGAGACCAACCGCCGCTGGGCCACCATTTAAAATATATTCGAGGCTATCTTCAAATTGATCGGCAACATGCTGTGCTTCAGTGGGGCTAACCTTTCCAAATAAATTGGCCGAGGGCGCTGCTAGGGGAAAGGGGAGGCTTTCTAATAATTGTCTACAGAGAGGATGGGCCGGAAAGCGTACCGCCACGGTTGGATGTCCCGCGGTTACAAGATCTGGAATAAGTGATTGCTTAGGGAGCACATAGGTAATAGGTCCTGGACTAAATGCTTCGTACAATGCCTTAAAATTTGGCCCTGTGTTTTTCACATACTGCTCTAAACCATCCGCGGAAGCGAGGTGAATAATAAGAGGATCGAAGGCTGGTCTTTTCTTTAATTCGAAAACTTGTGCCACCGCCTTAGTATCCAAGGCATTGGCTGCTAAACCATACACTGTTTCGGTTGGAATAGCTACAACTTTTCCTTCCTGTAAAAGGCCTGCAGCCCGCTTAATATCGTTACCCATTTTAAGCATTGCGCAAAATTAAGAGCTTAGAGTAGAATAAACACTAGGATTAATGCGAGAATGAAAAAGGCGGCAAAGGCGGCAATTCCAAAGAAGTTGACCAAGAGGAACTTGAGAATCGTTTTAGCCCATTTTTGCTGATAAAAGTTCTTCATGGCTAGCAACAAATGCACGCCAAAGGCCAAGATTAAAGTGGTGAACACCACCTCATTATCCGTAAATATGTTGAGGATAAAGGAACTAATGAAAAACAATCCTTGCTGATACAAGGTGAAAAAGAGATGCTCGGGATAATATATATCACTGCGGAAATAAATGATGTTTAGTATTTCCCCTAGTAAAGGAATGAAGAGGAAGAGTATCCAAAAAAGCTGGGACACCAATTTTCGATTAAAAGCTTGAAAATTATCCTCTTGGTTATGGGCGAACTGCGAGGTTTTATGTGCTTGAGCATAAGCGAATTCGTTCCAAAAACTCTTTTCCAAATTTAAGGCTTCAAACACTTCACTTTCACTACTTTCTGGCGAAAGGCTTAGGTAGCGATCAAAAACATCTGGATCATCGAGAGCTTTAAACTCAATTGCGGTATTAGTTAAACTTTCGGCTCTTTCCTCTGGACTTACTTTTTCAATTATCTCCAGATCATCCTTATCAATGGTAGATTTTACAATCTGTTTGTCGCGACTAAATTGAATAGAGCTGATGAGTAATACCGATGATAGAAAGTAAAAGCGAACGGGGTTCATATAGCGCATGCGCTTCCCGCCTTTAAACTCGAGAGCTACTTTTCCCGGGCGTATTAATACTCCAGAAATGGTGCGAAAAATCCGGCCATCAATGGCAAAGAAATTCGAGAGCGACTCTCCAATGAGAGATAAAAAGGTTAGGCGCCGCGTGTCATTAGCCTGACCACATTCGGGACAAAAATTTGCATCACCAATTTTAGTCTCGCAGTTTAAACAGTGTTCCCCTTTTTGCTTCTTAAACATTAATCATTCTGATTAAAAAGGTCATCGGAGTTAAAAGTAGCAAATCCCACCAAGCGATCGTAGCGACTGCCAATTTCGCGATGGTAAACTATAATTTGATAATCGTTTTCGGTTTGCCAATGGCTGCCCTCAAAAAAGCTGAGGTCAGCATAGTCCTTACCGGCTTGCTTTACAGCGTAGGCATAATTGTAATAGCCTTGTTTAATAAGGGCTTGGCAGCGATAGGCTTCTCTTTGTGGATCCCAAATCATCTCATATTCGGGGAGCATTTTCCAATCGCTAAACTCTCCGAAGGCATATACCTTCGATTCAATTTTATTGGGATAGTCTAAATAGAAATCCACTACGGCATAGTCTGCTTCCGAATCAGAATTGGAGGCATCTAAACGCCGCACCCGGTTTTGACCATTAATATCAAATATGGTGGAATAGCGCTCCACCGCTCTACTTTGATCTTTTCGTAAAAAAACTTTGAAAAAGGTATCCTGACGAATTTGGCGCACATTTAAACTTAAACTCAAAAGGTTTTTGATGTCGAAATTTCGCCACTCATTAAAGGCCTCAAAGGTGTTCTCATTATCATACTGATAAATGAGCTGCCCATTTTGCAGGAATTGAGGCTTAAGGTCAGTTATCGCCATATCCCAACGTTGATTCTGGAGGATGCTCACTTTTAAGTCAGTAAAAGGATTGGGAATCGGATAACTACCGTGAGAAATGGTGAAATCCAATTCTTGGTGGGTATCAATTTTCTCAACTCTGGTGGGGCGCTTTACCAGGCCACCCACATTTACAATTTCCTCGTAAACCATAAAGCGGCGGGTGAGCACTAAATCTTCCGGATTGTTATTACGGTAAATGGCAATCACGTAATTGCCCGATATTTTTAATCCCACATTAGTATTTGGGATGCTGAGTCGATAATGGGTGTAGGGGATAAACGCATTTATGGAATACTCGAAATCCTGAATATAATCGTCGCTAAAATTCGTGAGGTAATCATTACGCATGAGATCCGAGGGGGTCCAATCGGCATTACAATGATAAATGGAGTAGGAGAGGTTGGTAAACTCTTCGTAAAGATCGTCGAAGCTGAGCTCTAAAGTTTCGCCGCTATTGAGCGCAATAACCGGCATGGCTAAGTCATTTCCTCGCGGTACTAATCGTACGGTTCGGATTCCAGCTTGGTAAACATGATCATCATATTGCAGTTCACCACCGTGGTAGTAGTCCTCTTTTTGTGCTTCCAAGATTTGGGGCACATTTAATAAGCAGAGAAATAAAAAAAAGAGGGAGGCTAATTTCGACATAAAATTTATTGAACGTTCGGAGCTGATATTTTGAGACTTAAGCCTTATTTTTGCAGCTAATTTAGATGGGTTCTAAATTACTTGCATTTTAGGCGGGCTCAAGCTTCGTCTTAATTTTGCAGACCAATAATAATGACAATTTTTGATTCCATTCGATGCCTGAAGTTATCAAAATCAAAAAGGGTGTAGATATTAAGTTGCAGGGTGAAGCAGAGAAGATCTACGCTTCTACTGATGCCCCTAGCACCTACGCCCTGAAGCCTTCGGATTTCCCCGGAATCCGAATGAAGCTCAAAGCCCGTGAGGGTGATGAAGTTCAAGCCGGTGATCCTATTTTTTACGACAAAGATCGTCCTGAGGTTACTTTCGGTTCTCCCGTAAGCGGAGAAATCGCCGAAGTAGTTCGTGGTGAGAAACGTCGCATTTTAGAGGTTCGTATCCTGGCCGATCAAGAAATCCGTTACCGAGATTTTAAAGCCGCTGATCCCGCTGCCCTTGGCAGAGATGAGGTGAAAGGTAAAATCTTGCAAGCGGGAATGTGGCCGGTAGTGCGGCAGCGACCTTATAATATCATTGCCAACCCCAACCGGGTGCCACGTGATATTTGGGTTTCTTGTTTCGACAGTGCGCCTTTAGCTCCGGATGCAGATTTCATCGTTCACGGACAGGAAGAAGAGTTTAAATTAGGTATCAAAGCCCTAATGCAGCTTACCGATGGTAAAGTGCATTTAGGGGTTGATGGAAGAACTAATCCATCCGAAGCCTTTAAAATTGACGGTACGCAATTGCATCGTTTTAATGGTCCGCATCCAGCGGGTAACCCTGGAGTGCAAATTCATGCGGTAGCGCCAATTAATAAAGGTGAAACCATTTGGACGGTTGGTTTACAAGAAGTGATCATGATTGGTCGCCTCTTTAAAACTGGTAAATACGATGCCCAAAAGAGCATTGCCCTAGCGGGAGCTCAAGTAACTAAGCCTCGTTATTACAAACTGCTTAATGGTGCTAATCTTAAAGGTATTTTGGAAGGCAATGTGGCCAACCAAAAGAACCGCTACATTTCTGGTAATGTACTAACCGGAACCAAAATTAGCTCAGAGGGTTACCTTTCTTACTACGATAATCAGGTTACTGTTATGCCTGAAGGTGGTGAAGATGAGTTCTTTGGTTGGTTAGCACCAGGCTTTAATAAGTTTAGTATTTCTAGAGCTGTATTTAGCTGGCTATCTCCTAATAAGCGCTTAAACCTCGATGCCAATATGAATGGCGAGGAGCGTGCTTTTGTGGTAACTGGCGAATACGAAAAGGTTTTCCCATTTGATATTTATCCGGTTCAACTTCTTAAATCGATTATGATTAAGGACATTGAAGCGATGGAGAACCTCGGTATCTATGAAGTAGCCGAAGAAGATATGGCCTTATGTGAAGTAGTATGTACCTCGAAAATTCCGGTGCAGGAAACTTTACGTGAAGGTTTGGATTTAATGTTGAATGAATTAGGCGACTAAATACTCCAAAAATGAAGTTATTTAAGAACATCCTTGAAAGTGTGAAGCCGCATTTTGTAGATGGCGGCAAACTGGAAAAATACTATCCAGTTTATGATGGTTTCGCAACCTTCCTATTTACACCTGGTCATACCTCCCACAGTGGAGCGCATGTACGCGATGCCATTGACTTGAAACGTACCATGGTTACCGTAATCTTTGCCATGGTTCCGGCATTATTGTTCGGAATGTGGAATGCGGGTAACCTGCATTACGGTGCATTGGGCTTAGCCGAAACAGTAGGTTTTTGGGATAAATTCCTTTGGGGAGCCCTTAAAATTGTTCCAATGCTCATCGTTTCTTACGGTGTAGGACTTGGAGTTGAGTTTATCTTCTGTATCATTAAAAAGCACCAAATTCAAGAAGGATTCTTGGTTTCGGGTATGCTTATTCCTTTAATCATGCCGATCGACATTCCTCTATGGATGGTAGCCGTATCCGTAGTATTTGCGGTGGTTATTGGTAAGGAAGTGTTCGGTGGTACAGGTATGAATATCTTAAACCCAGCGCTTACCGCTCGTGCTTTTGCATTCTTTGCTTACCCTACTTATATGAGTGGTGACAAAGTTTGGATTAACACCAGCGCTGCTGAAGGTCAGTCTGTAGTAGACGGTTTCTCCGGTGCTACTGTTTTAGGATCTTATGCTACTGGCGGCGAAGTAGGTTATTCTACTATGGATATGTTCCTTGGTTTTATTCCAGGATCAATCGGTGAAACTTCAACCCTAGCGGTTTTAATTGGTGCAGCTATTCTACTTTATACTGGTATCGGTAGCTGGAGAATTATGCTAAGCGGTTTAATTGGTGCTTTAGCCATGGGCTTAATCTTTAACACTTTTGCGGAATACGCGATTTCTCCAGAACAACAGTCCTTTATGGCCGTTCCAGCATGGCAGCAACTTATCATGGGTGGTTTTGCATTTGGATTAGTGTTTATGGCTACTGATCCGGTATCGGCGGCACAAACGGATAAGGGTAAAATTATCTACGGATTCTTAGTAGGTTTCTTTGCGATTATGATTCGCGTATTTAACCCAGCTTATCCAGAGGGCATCATGCTAGCGATCCTATTTATGAACGTAATGGCTCCATTAATCGACCATTATGTAGTTCAAGGTAATATCAACAAGCGTAAGAAGCGCTTGGCAACTGTTAAAGCAGCATAATAAGATGGACGTAAATAAGAATTCATACACATTTACCTTCGCTGCGATCATGGTGGTCGTAGTGGCGGCTATCCTGTCCTTCGCGGCTACCAGCCTGAAGCCAATGCAGGATAATAATGTTCGTCTGGAGAAAATGCAGAACATTCTTTCCTCTATCAATGTGGAGGTTTCTCGAGATGAAGCGGAAGGTGTTTATTCCGACTATGTGAAAAAGGAAGTAGTAATCAGCAATTCGAAAGAAATTTCGGGAGTAGCTGCTTTTGATGTAGAACTTTCTAAGGAAGTTGTTAAAGATCCAATGGAACGTAATGCTCCACTTTACATTGCCGAAAAAGACGGTTCTACTTACTACATTATTCCATTGCGTGGTAAAGGTCTTTGGGGACCGATTTGGGGATATATTTCTCTAGAAAGTAATGTTAGCACTATTTACGGTGCCACTTTCGATCACAAATCAGAAACTCCTGGTCTTGGAGCAGAAATTAAAACCCCAGCTTTCACCGATCTATTTCCCGGTAAGGAGATTTTAGATGACCAAAAGAGCTTTACTGGTATTAAAGTGATGAAAGGTAATGCCTCAGGTGAGCATGAAGTAAATGGCATTAGCGGTGGTACTATTACCTCCGTAGGTGTAGAAAGCATGATCACCGACTGCATGAAGAGCTATATTCCTTACTTAAAGAGTAATAATGTAGCGGTGAACCTTAGCGAAATTGAAAACCTAGTAGCAAACATCGAGCAATAGTTATGGCGGAAGTACAAGAAGTTAAAAAAGAGCGCGAATCGCTCTTTAGCAAGAATAACCGCAAGCTGATCAGCGATCCGCTTAACGATAGCAACCCAATTACCGTTCAGGTACTGGGAATTTGTTCAGCCCTAGCGATTACCGTAAAGCTTTATCCAGCTTTAGTAATGTCGATCTCCGTACTATTCGTATTGGCGATGGGTAATGTGGTAATCTCCTTAATGCGAAACTTAATTCCAAATCGTATCCGTATCATCGTTCAATTGGTGGTAGTAGCGAGCTTGGTAATTTTAGTAGATCAGGTGTTAAAGGCATTTGTATACGATGTAAGTAAAGAGCTTTCCGTATTCGTAGGATTGATCATCACCAACTGTATCATCATGGGTCGTTTTGAGGCCTTTGCCCTAGGTAATGGTCCTTGGAAATCATTCCTTGATGGTTTAGGTAATGCCTTTGGTTATGCCTGGATTTTATTAGCCGTGGCCTTTTTCCGTGAGCTTTTAGGTTCTGGACAATTATTTGGTTTCCAAATCATCCCCGAATCTTGGTATTTATCCGAAGGTGGTTTCTACAGTGATAATGGTATGATGCTTTTACCGCCAATGGCTTTGATTACCGTGGGTATCATTATCTGGGTACAGCGTTCACGTAACACCGAATTGATCGAAGAAAACTAAGCGAATCATGCAAGAATTAATAAACATATTCGTAAAATCCATCTTTGTTGAGAACATGATTTTTGCCTACTTCCTAGGCATGTGTTCTTATCTAGCGGTATCGAAGAAAGTAAGTACCGGGGTGGGATTAGGAGCAGCAGTGATTTTCGTATTGGGAATAACCGTTCCAGTGAACTATCTCCTAGAAAATTATGTATTAAAAGAAGGCGCTTTAAGCTGGTTAGGACCACAATTTGAAGAGGTGGATCTTAGCTTCTTAAGCTTTATCATGTTTATCGCGGTAATTGCTTCTATGGTACAGTTAGTAGAAATGGTAGTTGAGAAATTTGCCCCCGCTCTTTACGGCGCTTTGGGTATCTTCTTACCACTTATTGCTGTAAACTGTTCTATCCTTGGTGGTGCCCTCTTTATGCAAGAGCGTAATTACAACACCATTGGTGAAGCAACTGTATTCGGATTAGGTAGTGGAGTAGGTTGGTTCTTGGCCATCGTGGCCATTGCCGCTATTCGCGAGAAAATCCGTTACTCTAATATTCCTGCCCCTTTGCGTGGTTTGGGTATCACTTTTATCGTGACAGGTTTGATGGGGATTGCCTTTATGGCCTTCATGGGAATTAAATTGTAATTAGAAATTAAGAACTGATGGTATTATTAGCAACCAGTACGGTTATTATTTCCAGTATCGTTGTATTCTTTATACTGATTATCCTTTTGGTATCAGTACTATTAGGTGCTAAGGCGAAACTATCACCTAGCGGACCAGTAACTTTGAATATCAACGGCGAAGACCGTGAAGTAGATTCCGGTAACACACTATTAACAACCCTTGGTAACGAGAAAATCTTCCTTCCATCTGCTTGTGGTGGTGGTGGTACTTGTGCCATGTGTAAATGTCAGGTTTTAGAAGGCGGTGGCGAGATTTTACCTACTGAGGTAGGTTATTTTACTCGTAAAGAAGCTCAAGATAACTGGCGTTTAGGTTGTCAGGTTAAAGTACGTGGGGATATGAAGATCCACGTTCCTGAAGAGATCTTTGGTATTAAGAAATGGGAATGTGAGGTTGTATCTAACTACAACGTGGCCTCTTTCATTAAAGAATTCGTAGTTCGTTTGCCAGAAGGTGAGAACTTAGATTTCGAAGCCGGTGGTTATATCCAAATTGATGTACCTACTTGTGAGGTAGATTTCAAAAACATCGACATTACCTCTCATCCACGTTTGGGCCGCGATCCAATGGACTTCAAATCGGAGTGGGATAAATTCGGTCTTTGGGATCTGAAGATGAAGAACGATGAGCCACTTTTCCGTGCTTATTCGATGGCTAACCACCCAGCAGAGGGTAATATCGTAATGTTGAACATTCGTATTGCTACTCCACCTTGGGATCGTGCTAAGAACCAGTGGATGGATGTTAATCCTGGAGTTTGTTCTTCTTATGTATTTGATCAGAAGCCTGGAGATAAAGTAACCATCTCAGGACCTTATGGAGAATTCTTCATTAAGGAGACTGAAGCAGAAATGTTATACATCGGTGGTGGTGCAGGTATGGCGCCAATGCGCTCGCACTTATTCCACCTTTTCCACACCTTAAAAACTGGCCGTAAAGTAA
>CATMQD010000058.1 GCA_950073045.1 uncultured Flavobacteriales bacterium
TTATCGAGAACCTATTTGGGAGGTGCTCTAAACTATGTGCCCATTGTTTATTATTACCACACTTTCCGTAATCAGAAATGGGGAGTAGAAGCTCTTTTACCGGCCCGAGCCATGCTTCGTTATCGCTTTAACAGCCTTAGTTATATGGGTCTTGGTTTTAATGTAGATGGCGCTTCATTTAGCCTAAATCCAGATAGGTCAAATGGACCACTTCCAGCAGTGCCCAATTATTACGATGCCCAAGATTTAGAATTGCGGCGCTCCGAAATTCGCGCTGGCTTGCAGTATAGCCGCCAGATTAACGGTTTCTTTTGGATGTCGATTGAGGCCGGTTACCGCATTGCTTACAGCTGGGATGTTGATTCAGGAGGTGACTTTGTACGTCTCTTTGGTAGTGATGAACCCTACTATATTGAGAATAATCTAGCCAATGCGCCTTATTTCACTATTGGTCTTAGTTATGTTAGTCCTTAAGGCAATACCTTTCCCTATCTCTCATTAATATATAATGAGCAGATATTTAAAGCGATATATCTTTTTTCAATTGTTGAGTTTGGCAACATTTGGTTTATTAGGCCAAAACCAACAGCTTAAAGACACCCTTTATCTTAATGTTGAATATAGATTTGACTTAGCTGATTTGTGCTCATTTAAGCCCGAAAGCCTTTCGGCAGATGGAGCTATTCTCCAAATGAAGGACAGTCTTCTAATTCTGCGGCCTAAACAACTAGGAACCCTAATTCTGCAACTATCTTCTTCTAAAGGCGACAGTCTTCATTTTCAATACTTTGTAGACTCTCTCCCCTTGCCTATGCCAGCAATGTATCGTAGATCAGGTGCTTTTATACTAAGTAAAGAGGCTGTGCTAAATGGAAAAATAGAAGCCGAAAATATTTGTCAATCTATCTTGGGCTGTGGACTGCCATTAACAATTGAAAGCTATAAGCTTCGAGTCTTTCGCAATGATAGTTTGCTTGAAGACTGGAAAAACCCTCTTAGTAGACATAGTCTAGAAACTAAGTCGAAATTGTCTCGGCTTAAGGCAGGCGACCGAGTAGAGTTTTATCAAATAATGGGAACTTCCTATTATGGTGATATCCGAAACCTTGGAAGATTTAAGATTACCATCCAATAAAAAACCCCGACCAAAAAGTCAGGGTTTTTAAATTCTAAGGATAAACCTTACTATTTCTTCTTAACTAAGCGGGTCCAAACATCGGTTCTGCCAAAAACGGCAGTTCCCACAAAGCCGCGCACTTCAATTTTATTTTCTTCCGTAAGGGTGATCTTGCAATTATAAGTAGTTCCATTTTTAGGATCGTAAATGGTACCATCCTTCCAAATGCCTTCTTCTTCATCCCACACAAAATCCTTGAGCATACGGTAACCTTTTAAAGGAGTACTTCTTAAGGATTCATCAGGATTATTAACATCGGTCTTTGGTTCACCATCTTCATTTAATGGCTCTTTTAACCATACAATACGGCCGAAATACTTGTTTCCGATTTTATCAATCTTCACCATGGCTGTTCCTTCACTGGGTTGCCAAACGCCAACAAGTTTGTCGCCATCGCTTTGGGCAGTGCTAATACCAATACTAAATACAGCTACTAAAGCACTTAAAATCCACTTCTTCATAATTCCAATTATTTTGATTCAACATGTTCAATGATCAAGGAGACCTCGCCTTTCGCTTGCATGGCATCCATGTGATCTTCTTTTAAGTTTAAGTCCAAAACCCATACCATTCCTTCATCTTGTAAATAAGGAAGTAAATCGATGTTTTGAGCCATGCTAAGGTTAAGAACACCTTCTGCCGGCACCGGGTTTAAAGTACCAACTGTGGTGAGGTCATTATTATTACTTACCACTTGCAATAAAACGCTTTCGGTAATACTCTGCTGGGCCGCTACCATACCAATTTTGGCTTTAGATACCTTAATGCTTTTGATGTCCTCCACGCTACAGCCAAGGTTTTCAGATAAACTCATTAAGTCCACCGAGGCTTCCCCTTGTAGGGTATTCGGACCTTCGAAGAGCATATCTCCTTCTACTTTAAAGCTAATGCTTTGATCTTCATTAGTCACCGTACTTTGGCAAGCAATGAATAAGGGCAGAACAGCCCAGATTAAGTACTTTCGCATTGATTTCTTTTTTTGGCTTTGCCCGCTAATTTAGGGCCTGAGATTGAATCCGGGAAATCTTTGGCTTCATTTGATGGGAGCCGACACTTGTTAACAATCTTTTTTTGCTAAGTATCAAAGGCTTCGATTAAAGGGAAGCTTAATTTTAGCAAATTCGCTGTGAGCGTTCGAATACGCGATATATCTATGAAGTTTTCAGAATTAAATTTAAACGAAGACCTGCTCGAATCTCTACATTACATGAGTTTTGAAGAAGCAACACCGATCCAGGAGCAGGCAATTCCAGTTATTTTAGAAGGAAAAGACTTAATCGGCTGTGCCCAAACGGGTACCGGAAAAACCGCTGCTTTTGTCTTACCTATTCTCCATAAGCTTATTCACGGTCGTAAAAAAGGCGTAATTGATAGTCTTATCCTTTGCCCAACCCGCGAATTGGCCATTCAAATTGAGCAACAGATTATGGGCCTGGCCTATTTCTCAGACCTTACCTCCTACGCGGTTTATGGTGGAGGCACGGGACCAGAATGGGAAGCCGAACGAAGGGCACTTAGCGAAGGCACCGATATTATTATTGCTACGCCAGGTCGTTTATTAGGGCATATTAGAAATGGATATGTAAAGCTTGATCAATTGCAATATTTGATATTGGATGAAGCCGATCGTATGTTAGACATTGGCTTTTATGATGATATCAAGAAGATTATTGGCGAATGTCCTCCTAAAAGACAGTCCCTCATGTTCTCCGCTACCATGGCTCCTAAAATCCGCAAATTAGCCAAGGAAATATTGCAGGATCCTGCCGAGGTAAACTTAGCGGTATCTAAACCAGCCGAAGGCGTGGAGCAACAGGTTTATATGGCTCACGAAGAGCAAAAAAATGGCCTGGCACGACATATTATCGGTCAACATCCAGATTTTAAAAGCATCATAATCTTCTGCTCTACCAAAAAGAAAATTCAGCGTTTGGTGGGCGCTTTACAGCGGAAAGGATTAAACGTTGAAGGGATTAGCAGTGATTATGAGCAAAGTGAAAGAGAGAAAATCCTTTTGCAGTTTAAAGCGCGGAAAACCCGAATACTAGTGGCCACCGATGTTTTGAGTCGAGGAATTGACATCAAAGACATTGACCTTGTAATAAACTACGATGTTCCTAACGATGCAGAGGATTATGTTCATCGCGTTGGACGTACTGCTCGCGCCGCAGCCAAAGGCATGGCAGTAACCTTTGTAAGTAGTGAAGAGATCTATAAATTCAAGCGCATTGAAACTTTCGTTGATCGGGTTTACGAGAAACTATCTGCCCCTGAGCAATTAGGCGAATCTCCAAAATGGGATGAACCAAATAACAAAGGCCGTGGTCATGGCAGGTTTAATAAGCGGAATGCCAATTCAAAAGGCAGGAACTACAAAGGAAAAAGACCTTTTAATAAAAAGGGCGGTTCTTCTAATTCTAGGCCAAATGGCTCCAATGCAAATAGTGGATCATCGCCTAAACCAAAACAAGATTGATTTTTCATGAACAATCATAATCCTGATTGTTTCCTACCAAAGTGCTAAAATCTTTTCCTTGAATTCTAAAACACGCCTACTTCTGCTGCTGGGCATCATTGCTGCCCTAGGTCCATTATCTATTGATCTATACCTATCTGGTTTTCCGGAAATTGCTAAGGACCTAAATACAGAGATTAATATTGTAAGTCTCAGCCTCAGCTCCTACTTTATTGGAATTGCGTTGGGTCAGCTTATTAATGGCCCACTACTCGATCGATACGGACGTAAAAAACCATTATTGATTGGCTTTGCGTTTTATACCCTAAGTAGTTTGGGTTGTGCAGCGGCTCCTGATATTTACAGCTTAATTGCCTTGAGATTTGTTATGGCCCTCGGTGGATCGGTGGGTATGGTGGCTACTCGGGCTATTATTCGCGATCATTTTGAGCATAATGAAATTGCGCGGGCCCTATCGGCGCTTATTTTGGTATTTGGCTTGGCTCCGATTTTCGCTCCTATGTTAGGCTCTCTAGTATTACAGAATTTTGGTTGGCGCTATAATTTCGTAGGATTATCAGCCTATGCCCTATTAACCGGTCTGCTTACTTGGCTCTTTTTAAAAGAAAGTCGCGGTCCTCAGCCCGAAGTATCTCTTGCTCCAGCCAAGGTTTTAGCAGGCTATAAGAGTTTGCTTGCCGATCGTCGGTTTCTAATTTATGCCTTAGCAGGAAGTTTTGGCATTATGGCCATGTTCGCCTACATTTCAGGTTCACCTCATGTGGTGCGGGAAGTGCTCAAATTCGACGAAATTGAATATGCCCTAGTGTTTGGTACTAATGCCTTTGTTTACATCAGTGCTAGTCAGATTAACCGACTGATACTTAAGAAGTACGATATGCTCATTGTAAGCAAATGGGTTTCGATTTTCTTTGCGGTTTTCGGTATCGGACTAATCTTTCAAGTTTTTATAGGCATGCCTTCAATAATGGGCTTTTTAGTGAACTTTGTGCTTTTCCTCTCCATGCTCGGTTTTGTAAATCCTAATTTGCAAGCCCTAGCCATGGAACCTTATAAAGAACAAGCCGGTGCAGCTGCGGCGCTTTTAGGCGCTTTAAGAATGCTTACCGGAACCATAGCTTCGGCCTATATTTCAATTTTTCACGATCAAAGTGCCTGGCCCATGGTTTCTTTAATGGGTATCAGCGCCATCTTTGTTTTAATAATCCTTTGGAACCCTCGTTGGGCCTTGGATAGACCATTATTAAACCATGAATAACTTTAACATCATATCAGTCTTTATAGACCAAGAAAAAGGCTTTCGCGGAAATAATGCCGCGGTAGTATTACTGGATTCTGCGCCTAGCGACAAACAAATGGCTTTATGGGCCGAAGATCTTAATCAGCCGGCTACCACCTTTCTATGGCCCGAAAAAGCGGGACATTACCAAGTACGTTGGTTTGCCCCCGATGAAGAAATTGGTCTTTGTGGTCACGGTTCTTTAGCATCGGCAGTTTTTCTAAAAAAGGAATTGAAAGAAGAAAAGGCCATTTTGCATTACCGCGATGGTCATATTAAAGTAGGTTGTGATGAGGGTGGCTATTTTATGTGGATCAATCCCATTGAGGTGATTGATCATATCCCCGCCCCTAAAGGCTTAGAGGAGGCTTTGGGAATAGAAGTGCACGACTACTTTAGCACTTCTAATAAAGATTTGGTATTAGTTAAATCGGAAGAGGCCCTGCGTAATATGAAGCCCGATTTTAAAGCATTATCCAAATTAGAGCCCTTTGGCTATGCGGTTACCGCTCCTGGCGAAGATGTGGATTTTGTATCGAGAACGCTTGTCCCTAAAGTGCAGCAATTAGAGGATCATGCTACCGGAAGTTCCCATGCCGCGCTAACTCCTTTTTGGAGCGAGCGACTTATGAAAGATAAAATGGATGCATTGCAACTTAGTCCTCGAGGAGGCGCCTTTCACTGCGAGATGCACATGAATCAAGTACTTTTACGAGGAAAAGCTAAAACCATTTGTTCCGGTAAATTTGAGCTATAAGCATGGATTTAGAGGGTGGTGCATATCATAGAAACCTCGAGAAACCGACTGGTGATCCAAATGAACTCCGTGCTTTGATACGTGAAGGAGAACATCAAGAACAGGACTTTAAGTTTCGGATAGACAGTAATTTAAAGATCGCTAGAACTTTATCGGCTTTTGCCAATACTGACGGCGGAAGACTTTTAATTGGAGTTAAGGACAATGGACGAATTTCTGGGATAGACCCTGAGGAAGAATACTTTATGATTGAAGGGGCTGCGGATATTTATTGCGAGCCTCCTGTTTCTCTCGACTATGAACTTTTTGAATTAGATGAAAAGTTGGTGCTTTTAATAGATGTGCCTCCTAGCAATGAGCGTCCGCATCGTGTAAAAGAACGCGATGGTAAGAAATTAGCTTATATCCGTCAGAACGATGAAAACTTCGTAGCGAACAAGGTGCTCCTGCGCTTTATGCGCGATAAAAACCCCCAGGAGCAGCGTAAAAACTTGGTAGCTTATGGTCCAGCAGAACGCATGCTGTTTGACTACCTTTCTGAAAATGAAGATATTTCGGTAAGCAAGTTTGCCCGTATGGCTAAAATCCCGCTCTTTCGAGCAGAGAAGATATTGGCCCTCTTTTTAAAATGGGAAGTGGTAAACTATCTCGCCACCGATAAAGGCATTCGCTTTTCCTTAAAAGAGGATTCTAGCGACTAAAAATATCAATCTTCGAAAGGCCCTCCTCAAAGTCGCCATACCAATCAATATGCGCCGAGCTTTGTCCACAGCCCCCCATTTCTTCAGGGCAATAGGTTTTTTCGTGATTATAACCACAGCTTTCACAACGACCAACATTCGAGAAATGGTCCATATCCGAACCACACTCTAAGCAATTCCAGTGTGGGCCTT
Organism: uncultured Flavobacteriales bacterium; assembly: GCA_950073045.1. GTDB lineage: Bacteria > Bacteroidota > Bacteroidia > Flavobacteriales > Schleiferiaceae > Croceimicrobium. The sequence continues at coordinate 6,583 of CATMQD010000058.1, forward strand.
CTGGGGGCGACCAATTACAATGCGGACATTTTACTTTGCTGCGATCCATTCTTTGATTTTAGAAAGCGGTGAATTCGAAGAGGCGTCGAAATAAACCAAATTATGGCAATGTTCCAAGGCCTCCCTCCTTACAAAAGCCTAAATTTGCCGCCTCAAAAAGTTTTCTATGCTTACGGTATCCAATGTCTCTTTGCAATTCGGCAAAAGAGTTCTTTTCGACGAGGTAAACCTCAAGTTTTTAGGCGATAACTGCTATGGTATGATTGGCGCCAACGGGGCGGGTAAATCTACTTTTCTTAAAATCCTAAGTGGTGAAATTAGTCCGAATAGCGGACAAGTAAAGATGGAACCGGGCAAAAGGATGGCGGTTTTAAAGCAGGATCATGCTGCTTATAATGATAACCAAGTACTAGATACCGTATTGATGGGCCATCAGGAATTATACGACCTGATGAAAGAAAAGGATGCCCTTTATGCCAAAGCCGATTTTTCGGAAGAAGATGGTATTAAGGCTTCGGAGCTAGAAGAGAAATTTGCAGAAATGGACGGCTGGAACGCCGAGAGTGATGCTGCTGCTCTTTTGAGTGGTCTGGGAATTCCTGAAACACATCATTACTCACAAGTAAAAGATCTTGAAGCCTCGCAAAAAGTACGGGTATTATTGGCCCAAGCGCTTTTTGGTAATCCTGATGTGCTTATCCTTGATGAGCCAACGAACGACTTAGATCTTAAAACTGTAGGTTGGTTAGAAGATTTCCTTTTAAACTTCCGTAATACTGTTATCGTAGTATCTCACGACCGTCACTTCTTAGATACAGTTTGTACCCATATCGCGGATATCGACTTTAAGAAGATTTCCCTTTACACTGGTAACTATAGCTTCTGGTATCAAAGTTCGCAATTGGCTGCTCGTCAGCGTGCATCTGCTAACAAGAAAGCCGAGGAGAAACGCAAAGAATTGCAAGAGTTTATTCAGCGCTTTAGCGCGAATGCCTCTAAAAGTAAGCAGGCTACTAGCCGTAAAAAGCTTTTAGATAAGATTAGTCTAGAGGCTATGCCTCAGTCTTCACGTCGCTATCCTGCGATTATCTTCGGTCAAGAGCGTGAGGCTGGAGATCAAATCTTAGATGTAGAAAACCTTTCAGCTTATGCGGAAGATGGCAGCCTACTCTTCCAGAACCTCGACTTTAAAATGAACCGCGGTGATAAAATTGCGGTGATTAGTGATAATAGCAATGCGATTACGGCCTTCTTTGATATCATTAATGGTGAGCGTAAAGCTGATTCTGGTGAATACCGCTTCGGACAAACCATTACCACCGCCTATTTACCTACCGAGCATCAAGACTTCTTTGATACCGATGATAACTTAATCGACTGGTTAAGAGAGTACTCTGAAAACAAAGATGAAGTTTATGTACGAGGCTTTTTGGGTAAAATGTTATTTACCGGCGAGGAAGTATTAAAGTCGGCCCGAGTTTTATCCGGAGGTGAAAAAATGCGTTGTTTAATGTCGCGCATGATGCTTCAAGAAGCAAACTTCCTAACCTTTGATGAGCCTACTAACCACTTAGATCTGGAATCAATCCAGGCTTTAAACAATGCCATGCAGGAATATAAAGGAAGTATTCTCTTTACCTCGCATGACCATACTATTACCCAAACCGTTGCCAATCGCGTAATCGAAATCTTCCCGAATGGGGTAATGGATAAAATGATGGATTACGATGATTATATCGCTAGCGATAAAATCCAGGCCCAGCGCGAAGAAATGAGAGCCGCTTCGGTTTAAGAATTATAATTTTTTGCATTCCCGCAATTTGTAAATTCACGGCAAATTGCGGGAATGATTGTTTTTGTACAGCAGAAAAGTCTGGGCTCTAAGCAGGAGAAAATCCTGAAAAAGGAGGTTGATATCCCCCTCCCATCGCCCATAAATCTCCGCACTTTCCTTTCCCATTTCGTTCAATATGAGTTAAATGCTTTTAATCGGCGTTTAGCCGACTCCCTCCTGCTTAACAGTTTGGAACAAATCGAAACTCAGGGTAAAGTTTCCTTTGGCGATCGAATCAATTCGAATAGCATCTCCGAGGCTGAGGCCATCGATATTGTACTGCAAGCCTTTGAGGATGGACTCTTTGCCCTTTTTCATAATGATGATCCATTGGAAGATTTAGATGAATCACTAATCCCAAAGGAGCATGATGTCTTTAGTTTTATAAAACTCACATTCCTAAGTGGATCCATTTGGTAATAACCTGATATGAGCAATTTTCTTGAATCTCGACTTCGTAATGGCTTTATAAATGAGAAAGCCCAAAAACTACTGCGGATTTATAATAATCCAGTTTCCACCTTTGGCAAAGTCTTAGGCTTTAAAATAAATCGTGCGAATGCCGGATTAGCCCTACATCTAATTTATGAGCACCCTGATCAAAAGGATAGCTACAATAAATTTGGCTACTTCATTCCTCAGGTGCAACAAGATGATGCTCGTTTTCGGGCCCTTTACAATGCTGGGGGGAATCTAGATTTCCTCAATGATAGCCGTCAGGAAATCCTCAAATACTTCTTTAAAGAGGATATGATTCCAGGGATTAATAGTGGCTATAAAATGATCCGGACCTTGATGTATCAAGACTCCTATTACCGTCGTTCATTTCGGTCTAATGGTCTGGAGCAGATATACTTCTGTAGACAAATTAACTTTTTAATTCAACTGCTTCAAGAGGAGCAATATGATCTTTCATTAAAGGAGAAAATCATTTATGCCAATAATACCAATGCCTCTGCTTTAGCCTTTGTAATAGCGGGTAGCATTAATAATGGCGATGCTAAAATCAGAAAGCTATGCATGGATGCCATTCTAGGAAATCATCCTAAAGCCAAACCTAGTCGAGCTTTAATTAAAGGCATGCTTTTAAGTAATGATGCCGATTGCTGGGAAGCGGTGGCTAAGCTATTACTCAGCGCTCAAAGGCAAGAGGGCTTAAGGCAGGTGATTTTGGAATGTCTGGATGAAACATCCCTAGGCGCCATGAAGTATATGATTAAGCTAATTTTAGAGCATAAGCTTAGTCGTTTTTCTTCTGTGGTGCGGGCCATAGATGTGTGGGCGGGCTTTGGCTGGGAGGCAGCTCGGGAAAAAACCGTCAATCGCTTTTTAGAATTGGCCGATCTTTATCTTAATCAGCCTGAGCTTATTCCACATGCCATAGAGTCGAAAGACAATGCCGAGGTTTACATGGCTCTTTGGTCGCAAGGAGTGCTAGAAGTGCTCAACTGCATGCCACTGATCGACAAATTGATTCAGAAAGACAGTGAGAAAAGAAGTGTAGCCCTTTATTTCGTGAAGCAAGTTGGGCTTTCGAATTTCTCGATTAAATACGCTCAAAGCTGTCTCGAAAGCGAAGACCCACTTACCATACAGTTCGCTTGTGAGCTGCTGAATGAACCTAATTTCATAAAGCTTCTAAAACGCAATCAAGCCCTACAATTCTTCGAAAGACTGGAGGCCTTACAAGCGCGAATGCCTATTAAGAAGAAGAAATTTCCATCGCGGGTTTTCGACTGGCTCGAGTTTAGCGTAGATCGCTCTTCACTCCATAGTTTGATGCTAAACTTATTGGACTTAGATAAGAAGGAAGATTTAAAACGTATTCTCCCCTATTACAATGACTTAAGCGTTGATATTCGTTCTCAACTGGCTGCAAAAGTTTTAAAGGGTTTTGGTGCCTACGAGAAAAAACCCTTGTTAAGCACTGGATTAAAAGATTGGCAAATCGACTTTGCTTTCGATGCCGTAAGCGATCGCTCCTCCGATATTCGGCAAAGAGCCATGAGTGCCTTAAAAGAGGCCCAACTTTCTGAGTCCAGAATAGAAGAATTAGAGCCGCTATTAAAAAGAAAATCGGCCGAGTTCCGAAGGTCAATGCTGGAGCTTATTCAACAATCGGGGGTTCCTGCCATGCGTTCTAGTGCCCAAAGATTATTAGAGGCCGGAAGTGAAGAGCAGCGTTTAGCAGGACTGGATTTACTTCTTAAACTGCAAGAAGCAGGAAAAAAGGACTTTGTAGAAGAACACTTGCAAAAGCTATTGGAAAATCATCAGCCTTCTGCTCGAGAGGCCTTGGTTTTAGAAGGCTTTGAGTTTGTAAATGAGGATAAAGAGGACTATAGCGCCAAGAATGGTTTTAAGATTTATGAGCCTCGAAAAGTACATTCCGAAGGTCCGCGACTGAATAAGAATCAAAGCGGCGTTTTAAAGAAGTACAGCAAAACGTCGATGCCTGGATTAAGCATGGAGGCTGATAAAGTTGATGAGGCATTAATGGAATTGGGCAATCTTTTCAAAGCTCATCAAAAGGAGGAGATTAGTTATAAAGATCATAATGGTCAGCTTGTAAGCGAATTGCTTGGACAATCTATTCAGCCTTTCCAAGGTGGAAACCCTAATGACACAGCTGAAGAAGCTTTTGCCAAAATTCCTCTACATGAAGTTTGGGAGAAATGGTATCTCGAATCGGGTTTACAGCCTAATGATTTACTCTTGATCAATATCAACTCTTTTGGCTCATTTGAGGTACATAAACAGAATTTTAAGGCGGCCGATTTTAAAGCTATGGCCCGTAAAATCTATGTACCGAAGATTCCCGAAATGGGCGGCCTACAATGGCAAAATCCCCTTCCATGGATCATCCGGGCTTTGGAAAAAAAATACGCTCTAGCAGAAGCCATAGATTTCTTAAGCGACTATTTAAAACTTTTATACGGTTCCATAAATCTGGCGGAAGCTGGCCAATACACCGTAGACAGTAACCGATATTATACCAATTATCATACTTGGCGTGATGCTAAAATGGTTTCTGGACCTCTAAATGTGCTGCGAAATCATCGTTATAAGATGAGTGCTTCACAATTTGAAACTTATTGGAATTTAGTGACCTGGTCCTATCTCAGCGCAAGCGAAGAACACGACTTACAACAAAGGTATTTACCCGAGCTCGATGATTACCTAAAGGCTTTTGAGTTAAAGCTGATTAATGAGGATAGCCTTTATTGGCGCATAATGATGCCCGATGCAATCAAGCGACTTAGCTCCAAACCTTTTAAGAATCAGCTTGATTTAAAAGAGAAATATCCCTTTGTGGTTGCCATGCTCGATAAAGTTCGAGATCGCATTCTTGAGGTAGAGTTAATACGTGGCGAGACTTCTACTCCCCTCACTCACTTGGCTCAAAACCTCAATCACATCTACGGCAGTGCCAACTTTATTGCTATTTTAAATGGATTGGGAAAGGAAACTCTAAACCGTGGCTATATCTACTCTTGGGGCAATCATGAATACACTAAAAAACAGGTATTAAGTGCTTTGCTTAAAAGCTGTCACCCCGATCCTGAAGAAGAGCAAACAGCTTTCAATGAGAAAATTAGTGCGAGTAAAATCAGCGAGAAGCGTTTAGTAGAAGCCGCCGTATATGCGCCACAATGGCTTAAACTCATCTCGAACTATCTAGGCTGGAAGGATATGGAGTCTGGAGTTTGGTGGTTACATGCTCATGCTAAAAACGAATATGAGAATAGTAATGAGGGGGAAATCGCCAAGTATTCCTCCGTGGAAATGGCCGATTTTAACATTGGCGCGGTGGATATCGACTGGTTTCAAAGAACTTATAAATCTTTAGGCAAAGCCAATTGGGAAAAATTGTACCGAGCTGCTAAATACATTTCTAGTGGTAATGGCCATAGCAGGGCTAAGCTTTACGCTGATGTGATTACCGGAAACACCAAAATTACCGCCGTTTTAAACAAGATTAAGGAAACTCGAAATCAAGATTATTTAAGAGTTTATGGGGTAATTCCCCTCAACAAGAATAATCCGGAGGCCGATACTTTAAGACGTTATAAATTTTTGCAAGATTTCAAGAAAGAGAGTAAGCAACATGGTTCGCAAAGGCAAGCTAGTGAGGCCATTGCCGTAAAAGTTGCTTTTGAAAATTTAGCCCGAACAGCGGGGTATCCTGATCCACTGCGTTTGGAATGGGCCATGGAAAGCAAGGAGACACGTGAAGTTTTGGAGCGCGCTTCTGAGATACTGATTGATGATTTACGCATTGCTTTGGAAATTGATGAGCATGGTAAAGCCTCGGTTAATGCTTATCGCGATGGAAAAAAGCTAAAGACGATTCCGGCTAAAGAGCGCAAGAATAAAGAGGTGCTAAAGCTTAAGGAAATGGTTAAAGGCCTGCGCGAGCAATACCGACGCACCCGTAAAAGCTTAGAAGAGGCCATGGTAAGGGGCGATCGCTTTAGCGCCGAAGAACTAGAAAACCTCGTTCAGCATCCAGTTTTAAAGCCCATGCTGGATAAGCTTCTCTTTATTAGCGATCAAGAGCCAGGCTTTTGGAGAGCTGCCAGTCTGCAGGATCAAGAAGGAAACACAATTTCCCTTAATGGTGATTTAAGGATTGCCCATTGTTTCGATTTACATCAATCGGGCAAATGGTCGGTTTACCAGAAATATTGTTTTGATAATCAATTGGTTCAACCTTTTAAACAGATTTTCCGGGAGCTTTATATTCCAACTGATGATGAACTTAAGGAAGTTAATTTCTCTCGGCGCTATGCCGGACATCAAATACAGCCCCGCAAAGCTGTGGCTTTATTAAAAACCAGGGCTTGGACAATTGAAGAATATAGTGGCTTACAAAAAGTAATGCATCAAGAGCGCTTGGTAGCTACAATGTTGGCCGAAGCCGATTGGTTTACCGCGGCGGAAGTAGAGGCTCCTAAAATTGAGGGCCTAGAGTTTCGTTCGCTGAGAAAAGGGGAACGTATTGATTTAAAGGACATTGAAGGTCGAATCTTTTCGGAGATTATGCGCGACCTCGATTTGGTAGTTAGTGTGGCCCATGTGGGCGAGGTAGATCCAGAGGCCAGTCAGTCGAGTATTGAACTTAGAGCAAGTATTGTAAAGGAAACCGCTCGTCTCTTTAAACTTAAAAACGTGGAAGTTAAAGGCAATCACGTGCTAATTAAAGGGGATTTGGCGGAATACTCGGTACACCTTGGTAGCACCAATTGCCATGTGGTGGCTGGACCAGAAATGAGCATTATTGCTGTGCCTTCACAACATAGGGGCCGAATGTTTTTACCTTTTATTGATGATGATCCTAAAACGGCTGAATTACTAGCTAAAGTGCTCTTATTAGCTCGGGATAAAAAGATTAAGGATCCTACAATTTTAAAGCATATCCAAGTTTAAATTAATTTCACGGAATCCCGTGAGTCCCTTTTTTGGTAAGCCAACTAGTTTTGAGGAAACAAAAATCAACAAACATGAACAACATCCAATTTAGCATTGTAGAGAACACTAATGATAAACCTTTAATTATTGAGTGTTCTGAATTTGAAGGATTCTGCATTTCCGAAGGGTTATCAGAACATCCAAATTCTGATATAGAGCATAAGCTTACCTTAACGATTCTTGATAAAAGGGACGACCTTCAAACAGGAACGTACACTTCAAAAGAACTAGATAGCGCCATACCTGACGGCAAATTACCTGCTGGAAACACAGAAGTTGAAGTAGTTGACAGTAGGCCGGGTAATGGAAGAGTAAATCGTAAAAGAACAAAGGGGCACGCGAGAAACATCATTATTCTTCAAAAGGGTAAATCATAAGGCATTTGCAATTAATAGAAGTAAAAGGTTTAAGCTTAGGGAAGGTAGTAGCGTACTACCTTCTGCTTTTCTACATACCTATTTGTTCTAATTCACAATCGCTTACGGACCAGCAGTTGGACATCATTAATGCCTATTCATTAGATTATTTTTACTCTAAACCAGATAGTGCTTTTGGAATTAACAGATCACTTTATAAGCGCATAAGTAACTCAACTTCCGACTTAACCGTATCCAATATCCAAACGGTTACAGGAACATTGTATCAACAGTTGGGTCAATATGACTCAGCCTTGCAATATCTTTTTAAGGCTTATGAGTTAAGGATGGATTTAGGCTTGAAGGAAAGGATCGCTACCGCTGAGTATAATATTGCAAATACCTTCTATTATAGTGATCAGCTCTTAAAAGCAATTGACTATCATAAAAAAAGTATAAACCGAAGCCTAAGCTTAAATGACAGCTTTAAAACGGCACTCGGCTTTAACAGCTTGGCATTAGTATATCAAGACATCAACTATGTTGATTCTGCTGCGGCAACATATCTTAAAGCGGAAGTCTACCTCAATGATTCTTTGAAACATAATTCTTGGCTGGCTTGCGACCTGTACTGTAATCTAGCTAAGTTTTATGAAGAGCTCAATAAAACTGACCTAAGTGCAAAATATCTATACCAAGCCTATCAGCTCAATAAAAAATTAGGCGATCAATTTCAAAAAGCCTGGATTTACCATCATTGGGGAATATTGAAGCAATATGAGGGCCATTATCACGCTGCACGTACCTATTTAGACTCTGCCTATCAGATTGCTAACGATCTTAATGATGTTGAACAGATGCATGAGATTGAGCAATCTTACATCAAACTTACTTTCAAAGAATATGGCGATTTAGCTGCCAACCATATGCTAAATCGATTTTTAGACCATTCAGACTCTTTACAAAAATGGAAAGTAAACGAAAACATTAATCGGCTAGAAACTGAGTTCCAAGTAAAACAAAAGGAAAGCGAATTAGCATTGGCCGAAACCGAAAACGAGCAAAAGCAAATTCGAATTTATTGGTTGCTGGCTTCCCTCCTGCTATTGCTGATTTCTGGTTTTTTAGTGTTTCGCAATTATCGCAAGCGCCAGCAAGTTACCGAGCTTAGTCTATCCTTAAAAAATAAGGAGCTGG
>CATMQD010000059.1 GCA_950073045.1 uncultured Flavobacteriales bacterium
ATTCAGTAAACTTGCACCTTATTTGAAAGTGTCGAGTAAGGGCACGAATGCGCAAAACCTCTCTAATTAAAAGTTGCATGGATACACTTACTGCCGGGCTCAATTTCGGAGCTACAGAAACGCAGAACATGATTGCCGAGTCCGTAAGGGACTTTGCAGAGCAAAATATCAGGCCTAATATTATGGAATGGGATGAGAGCCAGGAATTTCCGGTTCACATTTTCCGTCAATTAGGCGAAATGGGCCTGATGGGTATTTTAGTACCAGAAGAATATGGTGGCTCTGGTTTAGGCTACTTTGAATACGTTACCGCTATTCGTGAGCTCTCGAAAATTGATCCTTCTATTGGTTTAAGTATGGCTGCACATAATTCTTTGTGCACCAATCATATCTTAACCTTTGGTAATGAGGAGCAAAAGAAAAAATATTTACCAAAACTCGCTACCGGTGAGCATATTGGTGCTTGGGGCTTAACCGAGGCCGGAACAGGTAGTGATGCCGGTGGGATGGATACCGTTGCCGTTCGTGATGGTGATCATTGGGTGATTAATGGTGCTAAAAACTGGATTACCCACGGTATTACAGGTGAAGTAGCAGTAGTTATTGTACGTACCGGTGAAAAGCGCGATTCTCATGGAATGTCGGCCTTCGTTGTAGAACGAGGAACTCCTGGATTCCGCGGTGGACGTAAAGAGAATAAGCTAGGGATGCGTGCTTCCGAAACAGCTGAGATGATTTTCGAGGATTGTAGAATTCCACATGAAAACATGTTAGGTGAGGAAGGCGATGGTTTTATTCAAGCTATGAAGATTTTGGATGGCGGTCGAATTTCAATCGCCGCTTTATCGCTAGGTATTGGGTTTGGAGCCCTTGAAGCGGCGGTTCAATACTCTAAAGAGCGTGAACAGTTTGGAAAGCCAATTAGCAAATTTCAAGGGGTAAGCTTTAAGTTGGCCGATATGGCTACCAAAATGGAGGCTGCCGAGCTATTGACTTGGCAAGCTTGTGACCTTAAGAATAAAGGTCAGAAGGTAACAATGGCTGGTGCTAAAGCTAAAATGTATAGCTCCGAAGTAGCGGTTATGGTTTGCAATGAAGCCGTTCAGATTTTTGGTGGCTATGGCTTTACTAAAGATTTTCCGGTGGAGAAATTTTACCGCGACGTGAAGCTCTGTACCATTGGTGAAGGAACCACTGAGATACAGAAATTAGTGATTTCCCGAGAATTAATGAAATAATCCTTTTTGGATTGAATATTTGCATATATTTGCAGCCCTAAAATTAAAAGCGAAGAATGTTAGTTATTTCTGTAAAAGAAGGAGAGTCTATCGACCGCGCACTGAAACGTTACAAGCGTAAATATGACCGCACCGGCGTTATGAAGCAGATTCGTGGCCGTAAGCAGTTTATTAAGCCATCAGTTGCTCGTCGTAAGGAGATTATTAAGGCTTCCTACATTCAGCAAATTCGTCAGGAGGAGGAATAAACCTTCTTTCCAGACTGATCATATTTCAGCAAGGGTTTGTATATATTTACATTCCCTTGCTTTTTTATGTCTTATACCCAAGCATTTTTAGATTATCTGAAGTTTCAAAAGCGATTCTCTGAGCATACCATAAAGGCTTACGAGAATGATCTTAATGCTTTTGAAGATTTCATGCTGGATGAATTTGAGGAGTCTGATCTCACTCAAGTGCATCATAGCATGGTTCGTTCATGGATCCTTAAGCTGGTCGAATTGGAAATGGCCAGAACCACCATCAAGCGAAAGCTTAGTTCTATACGCTCATTTTATAAGTATTTATTGAGAAGTGGTAAGGTGAAGTTGAATGTGGCCGCCCAAGTAGTAGTGCCTAAGCCTCCTCGAAAGTTATTGCGTATTGTTCCAGAGGAAGATATGTTGGCTTTACTGTCGTTAGAGGTCGATGAAGATGATTACTGGTTATATTCTCAATCTTTGATATTGGACTTATTTTACCAATGTGGTTTACGTTTGAGTGAGTTAATCGACTTACGGATCGAGGATCTTCGCTTAGATGCTTCTTATATAAAGGTGAAAGGGAAGGGGAGTAAAGAGCGCGAGATACCTATAGGGGAGTCGCTTTTAAGGCGTTTGAAGTTTTATCTGGAGCGACATCGTAGTGGCTTGGCGGATTCACAGAGTGCTGGTTCGCTTTTCCTTAGTCCACGCGGGAAAAAGCTCTATCCTAAGCTTGTTTACAACAGCGTAAATGCATACCTTAGTATGGTCAGTGGAGTTGAGCAAAAGAGTCCGCATACCTTGCGACATTCTTTTGCTAGTCACTTACTAAATCGGGGTGCGGATCTTAATTCCGTGAAGGAACTTTTAGGTCATTCTTCTTTGGCAGCCACTCAGGTTTATACCCACAACTCTATTGATCGTCTTAAGTCAATGTATAATCAGGCTCATCCACGAGCCACAAAATCAGATGGTCTATGAAAGCTACCTTTCAGTCTGTAAATTTCAACGCTGACGTGAAATTGATCGAATTTATTCAAGGGAAACTTGATAAGCTAGAATTGTTTAATGATCGGATTATCAATGGGGAAGTTTTTTTGAAGGTTGAGAATACTTCTTCGAAGGAAAATAAGATCGTTGAGATCAAATTACATATCCCTGGACATGAATTGGTGGTGAAAAAGCAAAATAAATCATTCGAGGCAGCTGCGGATATGGCTACTGAAGCCTTGCGCAGACAGCTAATCAAGCATAAAGATAAGCCTCGTATGGTGGCACCATAATTTTTTTTCACTTGCCCATTGCGGCAATCAAAAATCCTATTACATTTGCAGTCCGTTTTCAGAGCGGACTGTTCTTTTATAAAGAAAAGCAATAAAAGCCTGTGTAGCTCAGTTGGCCAGAGCAGCTGATTTGTAATCAGCTGGTCGGGGGTTCGAATCCCTCCACAGGCTCTGAATCTTTTTAGGTTTTTAACCTTATAAAAGTTCTTTTAAATGATGTAATTGGGGAGATACTCAAGCGGCCAACGAGGACAGACTGTAAATCTGTTGTTTTTAACTTCGCAGGTTCGAATCCTGCTCTCCCCACAAAATTTAACCAATAGGTTTAGGCGGGAGTAGCTCAGCTGGCTAGAGCATCAGCCTTCCAAGCTGAGGGTCGCGGGTTCGAATCCCGTTTCCCGCTCTAAGACGATAGGTTTCATAGGTGATTTATGCCTTGGGACCTGTCGTTTTGTGGATAGAAAATCCACGATTTTAAGCCGATGTAGCTCAGGGGTAGAGCGTTTCCTTGGTAAGGAAGAGGTCAGGGGTTCAAATCCCCTCATTGGCTCTAAGTGAAAGACCACGGTGGTCTCGCTTACTTTTAACAAGTTTTAATTTTTAAGACACAAACCATGGCAAAGGAAACTTTTGTTCGTAACAAGCCGCACTTAAACATCGGTACAATCGGACACGTTGACCACGGTAAGACCACTCTGACTGCAGCCATTACCAACGTTTTGGCTAATGCTGGTTTTTCCGAAAAACGTGATTTCGACTCTATCGACAACGCTCCAGAAGAAAAAGAGCGTGGTATTACTATTAACTCTGCACACGTAGAGTACGAAACTGCTAACCGTCACTATGCTCACGTAGATTGTCCGGGTCACGCCGACTACGTAAAGAACATGGTTACTGGTGCTGCACAAATGGATGGAGCTATCTTAGTAGTTGCTGCTACTGATGGCCCAATGCCACAAACTCGTGAGCACATCCTTCTTGGTCGTCAGGTAGGTATTCCACGTATCGTTGTTTTCTTAAACAAGGTGGATATGGTAGACGACGAAGAGCTTCTTGAATTAGTTGAGATGGAAGTTCGTGAACTTCTTTCTTTCTACGAATATGATGGCGACGAAACTCCTGTAATTTCAGGTTCTGCACTTGGTGCTTTGAACAATGAGCAGAAGTGGGTTGACACTGTAATGGAATTGATGAACGCTTGTGATGAGTGGATTCAAGAGCCAGAGCGTGACAATGAGAAGCCATTCTTGATGCCAATCGAAGACGTATTCTCTATTACTGGTCGTGGTACTGTTGCTACTGGTCGTATTGAGACTGGTGTTGCTAATACTGGTGACGCTGTTGACATCATCGGATTCGGTGACGAAAAATTAACCTCTACTATTACTGGTGTTGAGATGTTCCGTAAGATCCTTGATCGCGGTGAAGCTGGTGATAACGTAGGTATCTTATTACGTGGTATTGAGAAATCAATGATCCGTCGTGGTATGGTAATTTGTGCTCCTGGATCTATTACTCCTCACGTTAAGTTTAAAGCTGAGGTTTATATCCTTAAGAAAGAAGAAGGTGGTCGTCACACTCCTTTCCACAACAACTACCGTCCACAGTTCTACTTACGTACAACCGACGTAACTGGTGAGATCCAATTACCAGAAGGTACCGAAATGGTAATGCCTGGTGATAACCTTACTATTCACGTAGAATTGATCGCTCCTGTAGCTATCAACAAAGGATTGCGTTTTGCTATCCGTGAAGGTGGCCGTACTGTAGGTGCTGGTCAGGTTACTGAAATCATCGAGTAATTTTTCTCGTTGAAATAGATTTTGAGTAAAAGGTGTCCGCCCTAGGCGGATACCTTTCTCACTAAATACGGGTGTAGCTCAGTTGGTAGAGCAGTGGTCTCCAAAACCAAAGGTCGTGAGTTCGAATCTTACCACCCGTGCAAAGACTTATAGAATGAGTAAAGTAAAGGCTTACTTCCAGGAATCATACGAGGAACTGGTACATAAAACAAGCTGGCCATCTTGGTCTGATTTGCAAAAGACTTCTGTATTAGTGGCTGTTTCTTCAGTGATTATTTCCTTAATCATTGCTGGAATGGACTATGGTATTGGCGCGATTTTAAAGACTATTTACAACGCATTCTAAGAATACTCTATGAGTGATAGTGGTAAAAAATGGTTTGTTGTTCGCGCTATATCAGGGCAGGAGAATAAAATTAAGTCTTATATAGAAAACGAAATTGAGTACAATGGTTTGCAAGATTATCTAGGACAGATACTCGTGCCAACCGAAAAGGTTTTTCAAATTCGTAACGGTAAGAAAATTAGCAAGGAAAGAAACTACTTTCCGGGTTATATAATGGTTGAAGCAAACCTTGGCGGTGAAATGGTGCACACCATCAAAAACGTTCAGGGGGTGATTGGTTTCTTAGGAGAAACTAAAGGTGGAGACCCGGTTCCATTACGCCAAAGTGAGGTGAACCGTATGTTAGGAAAGGTTGATGAGCTTTCAGAAACTGAAGAGAAAATCAATATTCCTTATATCGTTGGTGAAACTGTAAAAGTAATCGACGGTCCATTTAATGGTTTTAATGGAACCATTGAGAAAGTGTTTGAAGACAAGCGTAAGCTAGAGGTAATGGTGAAGATTTTTGGTAGAAAGACTCCTCTGGAATTGTCTTACATGCAAGTAGAAAAAGAGAGTTAAGAGAATTGTGAGCTCAATATAGGGCAAAGCCCGGTGGGTCGCTTCCAACCCACATTTTTGGTTATTAAAAGATAAAAAGAACAATGGCTAAAGAAGTAAGTGCACTTATTAAACTCCAGGTTCGTGGAGGTGCTGCTAACCCTTCTCCTCCTGTTGGTCCTGCGCTTGGTGCGAAGGGTGTTAACATCATGGAGTTTTGTAAGCAGTTTAATGCGCGTACACAAGACAAGCAAGGGAAGGTCCTTCCGGTAATTATTACCGTTTATTCTGATAAGTCTTTCGACTTTGTAATTAAGACCCCTCCCGCCGCCGTTCAATTAATGGAGGCAGCTAAGATCAAAAAAGGATCACCACAATCTAACCTTCAGAAGGTAGGTAAAGTGTCTTGGGATCAAGTACGGGCAATTGCAGAAGATAAAATGGCCGATCTGAACGCTTTTACCATGGAATCTGCCATGAGTATGGTAGCTGGTACAGCGCGCAGTATGGGTTTAACAGTAACTGGTACAAAGCCTTTCTAAAGCAGAATTATTGATGGCAACAGTAAGTAAGAATCGTAAGGCTGCATTGGAGAAATTCGATCGTAACAAAGTTTATTCTTTGGACGAGGCCAGTGCAATCGTAAAGGAAATCTCAAACGCCAAATTCGATGCATCCGTAGATGTGGCTGTTCGTTTAGGTGTAGATCCTCGTAAAGCAAACCAAATGGTGCGTGGGGTAGTAACTCTTCCTCATGGTACTGGTAAAGAAGTGAAAGTATTAGCCTTGGTGACTCCAGATAAGGAGGCCGAAGCTAAAGAAGCTGGAGCTGATTACGCAGGTTTAGATGAGTATATCGACAAGATCAAAGGAGGTTGGACCGACGTTGATGTAATCGTAACCATGCCTAGTGTTATGGGTAAGATTGGTCCTTTAGGTCGTATCCTTGGTCCACGTGGATTGATGCCAAACCCTAAAACCGGTACGGTTACTATGGATGTGGCAAAAGCCGTGAAGGAAGTGAAAGGTGGTAAAATCGACTTTAAAGTTGATCGCTATGGAATCATCCACGCGGGTATTGGTAAAGCTTCTTTCGAGGCTGAAAAAATCAAGGAAAACGCTGAAGAGTTATTGAAGACTTTGGTGCGCATGAAGCCTACTGCGGCAAAAGGTACTTATATGAAGAGTATCACTATGAGCAGTACAATGAGCCCCGGTATCAGCATTGATGCTAAGTCTGTTTCCTAATTCAAATTTTTGAGAAATGACTCGCGAAGAAAAAAATAAAGAAATCGAGAACCTCGTAGAGCGTTTAGAAGGCTCTGATGTTCTTTACATTACCGATATCGAAGGTTTAGACGCTGTTCAAACTTCTAACCTTCGTAGAACTGCCTTTAAAGCAGGTATTCAACTTAATGTAGTTAAGAATACCTTATTGAAAAAGGCCATGGAGCGCAGCTCCAAAGATTATGAGGGTTTATACCCCGTATTAAAAGGCTCTACAAGTATTATGATTGCCGAGGCTGGTAATGCACCTGCCCGCATGATTAAAGACTTGCGTAAGAAGAAACAGGAAAAGCCTGTTTTGAAAGGAGCCTATATCGAAGAAGCGATTTTTGTTGGTGATAACCAATTAGAAACCTTAAGCTCACTTAAGAGCAAGGACGAATTGGTTGCCGATATCATCGCTCTACTGCAGTCTCCTGCCAAAAACGTTATCAGCGGCCTAAATGGCGCCGGTGGCAAATTGGCTGGTCTATTAAAGACCTTAGAGGAGCGCGCAGCTTAATGAGTACGCACTCAGCTTCCATATATTAAGTGTTGTAATTAAATTTTTTTAAAGAATCTAGACATGGCAGACATCAAAGAATTAGGTGATCAGTTAGTAAACCTTACTGTAAAAGAAGTAAGTGAATTGGCTGACTATCTTAAAGAAGAATACGGTATTGAGCCAGCTGCTGCAGCAGTTGCTGTTGCTGGACCTGCTGGTGCCGCTGGTGAAGACGGTGGTGCAGAAGAGCAAACCGAATTCGACGTAATCTTGAAAGCCCCAGGTGGTTCTAAATTAGCAGTTGTAAAACTAGTTAAAGAACTTACTGGATTAGGTCTTAAAGATGCCAAAGCTCTTGTTGATGAAGCTCCTAAGCCTTTGAAAGAAGGTGTAGCTAAAGACGAGGCTGAAGCTCTTAAGGCACAGCTTGAAGAAGCTGGTGCTGAGGTAGAAATCAAGTAAGCACCATATAGCCCTTGAGGCTAAGTTATTAAGGTTAAGGTCTTTGGGAAGCACCCAATAGACCTTAACCCTTTTGTGTTTGTAAATCATATATTCTCCGCATTTTGAATAACCCGGTACCCGCAAAAGGAATGGAAAGAGTCAATTTTGCATCCATCAAAAATCATTTCGATTATCCCGATTTTCTGGCGATTCAGATTCAGTCTTTTAAAGACTTCTTCCAGCTAGAAACTAAGGCAGCTGATCGAGAGGATGAAGGTCTTTTCCGAACCTTCTCCGAAAATTTTCCGATTACTGATTCTCGTAATCAATTTGTGTTGGAATTCATCGATTACTTTATCGATCCACCACGTTACTCCGAAGAGGAGTGTATTGAGCGAGGCCTCACTTTTAGTGTTCCCCTCAAAGCTCGATTAAAACTTTATTGCACCGATCCGGAGCATGAAGATTTTGAAACAATTGTTCAGGATGTTTACTTGGGAACTATCCCTTATATGACTCCAAGAGGAACTTTTGTTGTTAATGGCGCCGAACGTGTTATCGTTTCTCAGTTGCACCGTTCACCTGGTGTGTTCTTCGGGCAAAGCTATCACGCCAACGGTACTAAGTTGTATTCTGCCCGTGTTATTCCTTTCAAGGGGTCATGGATTGAATTCGCAACCGACATTAACTCGGTGATGTATGCCTACATCGATCGTAAGAAAAAATTACCGCTTACCACCTTGCTACGTGCAATTGGTTATGAGCGTGATAAAGATATTTTAGAAATCTTCGACCTTGCTGAAGAAGTAAAGGTTACTAAAACAGGTCTTAAGAAAACTATTGGTCGCAAATTAGCGGCTCGTGTGCTTAAAACTTGGATCGAAGATTTCGTAGATGAGGATACTGGTGAAGTAGTATCTATCGAGCGTAACGAAGTTGTACTCGATCGTGATACTGTTCTTGAAAAAGAACACCTTGATGAAATTTTGGATGCAGATGTGCAAACTATCTTGCTTCACAAAGAAGACATCGAGGCGTCTGAGTATGCCATCATTCATAATACCCTACAAAAGGATCCTACTAACTCTGAGAAGGAGGCAGTGGAGCACATCTACCGTCAGCTGCGGAATGCGGAGCCGCCAGACGAGGAGACTGCAAGGGGTATCATTGACAAATTATTCTTCTCTGAACAACGCTATAGCTTAGGTGAAGTTGGTCGTTATCGTATCAACAAAAAGTTAGGATTGGAAATCGAAAGCGATATCCAAGTACTAACTAAACAAGATATCCTAAGCATCGTAAAATATTTGATCGAGCTTATTAACTCCAAAGCGGAAATTGATGATATCGATCACTTAAGTAACCGTCGTGTGCGTACCGTAGGCGAGCAAATGTCTAACCAATTTGGTGTTGGTTTAGCACGTATGGCTCGAACTATTAAGGAACGTATGAACGTGCGTGACAATGAGGTGTTTACACCAATCGATTTGATTAACGCGAAGACTCTTTCTTCCGTAATCAACTCTTTCTTCGGTACCAACCAGTTGTCTCAATTTATGGACCAAACCAACCCATTAGCAGAGGTTACGCATAAGCGTCGTCTTTCAGCTTTAGGGCCTGGTGGTCTATCTCGTGAACGTGCCGGCTTTGAGGTTCGTGACGTTCACTATACTCACTACGGTCGTTTATGTCCTATTGAAACCCCGGAAGGACCAAACATTGGTTTGATCTCTTCTATGTCGGTTTACGCGAAAGTGAATAAAATGGGATTCTTGGAAACACCTTATCGTGAGGTTGTTGAAGGGAAAATCGACTTTAGTAAAGATCCACGCTATTTAAGCGCGGAGGAAGAAGAGCAAAAAGTAATCGCACAGGCTAATGCCCCTGTAAAAGAGAATGGTGAATTTGTGAACGACCGCGTTAAGGTACGTGATGAAGCGGATTACCCATTGGTTGAGCCTGAAAAGGTTGATTACATGGACGTTGCTCCTAACCAGATTGCCTCTATCTCAGCATCTATGATTCCTTTCTTGGAACATGATGATGCAAACCGTGCGTTGATGGGATCAAACATGATGCGTCAGGCAGTTCCATTGTTACGTCCGGAAGCTCCTATTGTAGGAACCGGACTAGAAAAGAGAGTTGCTCGTGATAGCCGGGTATTAGTTAATGCCGAAGGCGAAGGAGTAGTTGAGTATGTAGATGCTCGCAAAATTGTTATCAAATACGATCGCACCGACGAGGAACGATTGGTAAGCTTTGAAGACGACTCCAAGACCTATAACTTGGTGAAGTTCCGTAAGACTAACCAGAGTACTTGTATTAACATTAATCCTATCGTGAAGAAAGGAGAACGTGTTTCTGAAGGACAAGTACTTTGTGAGGGTTATGCTACCGAAAATGGTGAATTGGCACTGGGTCGTAACATGCAGGTTGCATTTATGCCTTGGAAAGGGTATAACTTCGAGGATGCGATTGTTATCTCTGAGCGCGTAGCTCGTGATGATGTATTCACCTCACTGCATATTGATGAGTATACCTTAGATGTTCGTGATACTAAACTGGGTGCTGAAGAATTAACTTCGGATATTCCAAACGTTAGCGAAGAAGCAACTAAGGACCTTGATGAAAACGGTTTGATCCGCATTGGAGCAGAAGTTAAACCTGGGGACATCTTAATTGGTAAGATTACTCCAAAAGGAGAATCGGATCCAACTCCAGAAGAAAAATTACTTCGTGCGATCTTCGGTGATAAAGCTGGTGATGTAAAAGACGCTTCTTTAAAAGCTTCACCATCTCTAAATGGTGTGGTAATTAACAAGAAGTTATTCGCCCTTGCCCGTAAAGACAAGAAGACCCGTTTACAGGATAAAGAGGAAATCGAGAAACTAGATCAGGAATTCAACATGCAAGTTGAAACCTTACGTCAGAAGTTCCTTGAGAAACTATCTATCCTAGTTGCTGGTAAAACTAGTCAGGGTGTAGAAAACGATCTAAACGAAGTAGTAATCCCGAAAGGAACCAAGTTTACTCAGAAGATTCTAAATAGTATTGACGATTTCACCCGTATTACTGGTGGAACCTGGACTACTGATGCTGAGAAGAATGAGTTGATAGCTACTCTACTTCATAACTTCAAGATTAAGTACAACGATTACTTAGGAGCCTACAAGCGCAAGAAATTCACCATTAGTGTGGGTGATGAGCTTCCTTCAGGTATCGTGAAAATGGCCAAAGTTTATATCGCCAAAAAGCGTAAGCTTAAAGTAGGTGATAAAATGGCGGGTCGTCACGGTAACAAAGGTATTGTAGCTCGTATCGTTCGTCAGGAGGATATGCCTTTCCTTGAAGATGGAACTCCAGTAGATATTGTATTGAACCCACTGGGTGTGCCTTCTCGTATGAACATTGGCCAGATTTATGAAACCGTATTAGGTTGGGCCGGTAAGCGATTAGGTCGCAAATTCGCAACACCAATTTTTGATGGTGCGAGCCTAGATGAAATCAATCAGTATACTGATGAGGCTGGAATTCCTCGCTTCGGTCATACCTTCCTATATGATGGTGGTACCGGTGAGCGTTTCCACCAGGCAGCAACGGTTGGGGTGATCTATATGATTAAACTAGGTCACATGATCGACGATAAGATGCACGCCCGTTCAATTGGACCATACTCTCTTATTACGCAACAGCCATTGGGTGGTAAAGCTCAGTTTGGTGGTCAGCGTTTTGGTGAGATGGAAGTTTGGGCCTTGGAAGCATTTGGTGCCTCCAATATCTTACGCGAGATCCTCACAGTTAAATCTGATGATGTAGTTGGTCGAGCTAAGACTTACGAAACTATCGTTCGTGGTGATGCAATGCCAGAACCGGGAATTCCGGAATCATTCAACGTATTGTTGCACGAATTGAACGGATTGGGTCTTAAAGTTACCCTTGACTAATTTGATTAAGAATTTAATTCCTGAAAGATGTCATTGAGGAAAAACGATAAAAGCACTTTCAACTCTAGTTTTAAGAGTATTACCATTAGCCTTGCGTCTCCAGAATTCCTTTTGGAGCGCTCTTTTGGTGAGGTGCTAAAACCCGAAACTATTAATTACCGTACGCACAAACCTGAACGTGATGGTTTGTTCTGCGAGCGTATCTTCGGTCCTGTAAAGGATTACGAATGTGCTTGTGGAAAGTATAAGCGTATTCGCTACAAAGGCATCGTTTGTGATCGATGTGGGGTAGAAGTGACCGAAAAGAAAGTTCGTCGTGAACGCGTTGGTCATATCAACCTTGTAGTACCTGTAGCTCATATCTGGTATTTCAAATCTTTGCCCAATAAAATTGGTTACCTATTAGGATTACCTACCAAGAAATTGGAAATGATCATTTACTACGAGCGTTATGTAGTAATTCAAGCAGGTAATGCAACTAAGGAAGATGGTACTCCAATGAACTACATGGAGTTCCTTACTGAGGAGGAATACCTTGATGCTTTAGAGCGTCTTCCAGTTGAAAATCAATATTTAGAAGATAGCGATCCTAATAAATTCATTGCCAAAATGGGTGGTGAAGCTCTTATCGAGTTATTAGGTCGTTTAGATTTAGATTCTCTTTCTTACCAATTACGTAATAAAGCGAATACCGAAACTTCCCAGCAACGTAAGCAAGAAGCTTTAAAGCGCTTAGTAGTTGTGGAAGCTTTCCGTGATGCAAACAGCCGTATCGAGAACCGTCCAGAATGGATGATTGTAAAAGTAGTACCGGTTATTCCACCAGAACTACGTCCTTTAGTGCCATTAGATGGTGGTCGTTTCGCGACTTCCGATCTTAATGATTTGTACCGTAGGGTGATCATCCGTAACAATCGTTTGAAGCGATTGATGGAAATTAAAGCTCCAGAAGTGATTCTCCGTAACGAGAAACGTATGCTTCAGGAGTCTGTGGATTCTCTTTTCGATAATACTCGTAAAGCTTCAGCAGTTAAAACGGATAATAACCGTGCCCTAAAATCACTTTCCGACTCCTTAAAAGGTAAGCAAGGACGTTTCCGTCAGAACCTTTTAGGGAAACGTGTGGATTATTCAGCACGTTCGGTAATTGTGGTTGGACCAGAAATGAAACTACATGAGTGTGGTTTGCCAAAAGATATGGCAGCTGAGCTCTACAAGCCGTTTATCGTTCGTAAGCTGATTGAACGCGGTATCGTTAAAACCGTGAAGTCTGCCAAGAAGATTATCGATAAGCGCGAGCCTGTAGTTTGGGATATTCTTGAAAACGTGATGAAAGGTCATCCGGTACTCTTAAACCGTGCACCAACCCTTCACCGTTTAGGTATCCAGGCCTTCCAGCCTAAGATGATTGAAGGTAAAGCGATCCAGTTACACCCATTGGCATGTACCGCATTCAACGCGGATTTCGATGGTGACCAGATGGCGGTTCACTTACCTTTAGGCTCGGCAGCAGTACTAGAAGCGCAGATGTTAATGCTTGCTTCTCACAATATCCTAAACCCAGCCAATGGTTCTCCTATTACTGTACCTTCTCAGGATATGGTATTGGGATTGTACTATATGACCAAAATGCGTGTAAGCGATGAAACCCTCACCGTAAAGGGAGAAGGACTTATCTTTTACTCTGCGGAGGAAGCAGAAATCGCATTTAACGAAGGTCGTGTAGAGCTTAACGCCAAAGTAAAAGTACGTACCCGTGTTGAGGAAGATGGCGAATTGAAAACCAAGGTTATTGAAACCTCTTTCGGTCGTATCCTTTTCAATAAAGTAGTACCAGAGAATGTTGGTTTCATTAACGAAGTACTAACCAAGAAAGCCCTACGCGGAATTATTTCCGATATTTTAAAGGCTACTGATGTGCCTACCACAGCAGACTTCTTGGATAATATTAAGTCCTTAGGATTTATGACTGCCTTCCGAGGTGGTTTATCCTTCTCCTTGGGTGATATCATCATTCCACAGGAAAAAGATGAGTTGGTTCAAAATGCTGAATCACAAATCGAGGAAATCCTTGGATCTTATAACATGGGTCTGATCACCAATAACGAACGTTATAATCAGGTGATTGATGTTTGGACGAATACCAATGCACGCTTAACAGAGCGGGCCATGTATTATTTGTCTAGCGACCGTCAAGGATTTAACCCAATTTATATGATGCTCGACTCTGGTGCACGGGGTTCTAAAGAGCAGATTCGTCAGCTGTCTGGTATGCGTGGTCTGATGGCCAAGCCTCAGAAATCTGGATCTAGCGGTGGTGAGATTATCGAAAACCCAATTATTGCAAACTTTAAAGAAGGTCTGTCAATTCTTGAGTACTTTATCTCTACTCACGGTGCTCGTAAAGGTCTTGCGGATACCGCACTTAAAACAGCTGATGCGGGTTACTTAACTCGTCGTTTGGTAGACGTTGCTCAGGATGTGATTATCACTGAGGACGATTGTGAAACCTTACGTGGATTAGAAGTAACCGCACTTAAGAAAAACGAAGAAGTAGTTGAGCCTCTTTACGATCGTATTATCGGTCGTACCTCTTTACACGATGTAGTTGACCCTATTTCGAATGAGGTATACGTGAAGACTGGCGAGATGATTTCAGAAGCGATTGCAGCTAAAATCGAAGCTTCAGCCATTCAAATGGTAGAAGTACGTTCGGCTTTAACTTGTGAAAGCAAAAAAGGTATTTGTGCCCGTTGCTACGGACGTAACCTTGCTACTGGTAAAAAAGTACAAAAAGGTGAAGCCGTTGGTGTAATTGCCGCTCAGTCTATTGGTGAACCAGGAACCCAGCTAACCCTGCGTACTTTCCACGTGGGTGGTACTGCCGGTAACGTTTCCGAGGAATCTAGCATCTCTGCTAAATTTGATGGTGTAGCCGTACTTGAAGATGTTCGTACCGTAAAAGGTGAGGACAACGATGGTAATGAGGTGGACATCGTAATTGGTCGTACCGGTGAATTCCGCTTGGTGGATGCAAAAACTGGTATTAACCTTATGACAAGCAACGTTCCTTATGGTTCTTACTTGCGTAAGAATGATGGCGATAAGCTTAAGAAAGGTGATGTAGTTTGCCAATGGGATCCGTTTAACGCGGTGATTATTTCCGAGATGAGTGGTACCATTAAGTTCTCTGATATTGAGCAGGGTATTACTTACCGTGTGGAGATTGACGAACAAACTGGTTTCATGGAGAAAGTAATCTCCGAAACTCGTAACAAGAAAATGATTCCAACCATTTCCATCTTAGATGATAATGGTGAAGAATTACGTCACTACACCCTTCCAGTAGGATCTCACATTATTGTGGAAGATGGTGATACAATCAAGTCTGGTAAAACTCTGGTTAAGATTCCACGTAAATCTGCGAAAGCAGGTGATATTACTGGTGGTCTTCCAAGGGTAACAGAGCTTTTCGAAGCACGTAACCCATCTAATCCGGCGGTAGTATCTGAAATCGATGGTGTAGTTTCTTATGGTAAGATTAAGCGTGGTAATCGCGAGATTATCGTAGAAAGTCGTACCGGAGAAATCAAGAAGTACTTGATTAACCTAAGTAAGCAGATTCTTGTGCAGGAGAATGACTTCGTACGTGCAGGAATGCCATTATCGGAAGGTGCCATTACTCCAGCCGATATCTTAGCTATTCAAGGTCCTA